>JALFIX010000205.1 GCA_022775105.1 Prevotella sp.
TGTATGTAAAAGTATCAAGAAATAATGAAAAAATAAAGAAAAAGCAGAAAAAAGTAACAAATTATTTGCATATTACTGATTTTTTATATAACTTTGCAGCCGAATTAAAAGAAAAAGAATAGAAATATGAACAATTTTGGACTTCTACACATTATTAATATTATTATTCGACTTCAGGACGGGGTTGGAAGTGAAAAGGTGTGTATGTAGTTCATCTATGTGATATAAACGGAACCTTTCTCACTTCCATGTGGGAAAGGTTCTTTTTTTTAAATGAAGAATGGCTTCGCAAAATTAAGAATTAAGATTTAAAAATTAAGAATTAAAGATATGACAGACAGATTATTTATCTTCGACACAACGCTCAGGGACGGCGAACAGGTTCCTGGCTGCCAGCTGAACACAGTAGAAAAGATTCAGGTGGCTAAGCAACTGGAAAAACTCGGTGTGGATGTCATCGAGGCGGGTTTCCCTATATCAAGTCCCGGTGACTTCAACTCGGTTATCGAAATCTCCAAGGCTGTGACATGGCCTACTATCTGCGCACTTACACGTGCCGTGGAGAAGGACATCGACGTGGCTGCCGAATCGCTTAAGTATGCCAAGCACAAGCGTATTCACACCGGTATCGGTACGAGCGACTCCCACATCAAGTATAAGTTCAACAGTAATCGCGAGGAAATCATCGAGCGTGCAGTGGCTGCCGTGAAGTATGCTAAGAAATATGTTGAAGACGTGGAGTTCTATGCCGAGGATGCCGGTCGTACCGACAACGAGTATCTCGCACGCGTGGTGGAGGCGGTCATCAAGGCCGGTGCCACGGTGGTGAATATCCCCGACACAACCGGTTATTGTCTTCCCTCTGAATACGGCGAGAAAATCAAGTATCTCATGGAACATGTTGACGGTGTACACAATGCCATCATCTCAACCCACTGCCACAACGACCTTGGCATGGCTACCGCCAACACCCTCAGCGGTGTGCTCAACGGTGCGCGCCAGGTGGAGGTGACAATTAACGGTATTGGCGAGCGTGCGGGTAATACCTCGCTCGAAGAGATTGCCATGATCCTCAAGTGCCATAAGGACATCGACATTGATACAAATATCAACACCACGATGATTTGTCCCACAAGCCGCATGGTGTCAAGTCTCATGAATATGCCGGTGCAACCCAACAAGGCTATTGTAGGACGTAATGCCTTCGCTCATTCAAGCGGTATTCATCAGGACGGTGTGCTGAAGAACGTATCGACATACGAGATTATCGACCCCAAGGATGTAGGTCTCGACGACAACTCCATTGTATTGACAGCCCGTTCGGGTCGTGCCGCACTGAAGTTCCGTCTCGGTGTGCTCGGTGTGAAGATTGACGACGAGGAGAAGGTGGACGCCATATATCAGAAGTTCTTGCGTCTTGCCGACCAGAAGAAGGAGGTCAACGATGATGACATCCTCATGCTCGCCGGTGCCGACACTGCCGAGAGCCGTGCCGTGAAGCTCGACTTCCTGCAGGTTACTACTGGTATGGGTGTTAAGAGTGTCGCAAGCATCGGACTCGACATCTCTGGCCAGAAATTCGAGGAGGCAAGTACAGGTAACGGTCCTGTGGATGCCGCCATCAAGGCTCTGAAGAAGATTATCCAGAAGCACATGACCCTTAAGGAGTTCACTATCCAGGCCATCAGTAAGGGTTCTGACGATGTGGGTAAGGTACACATGCAGGTTGAATACAACGGCAACGTATATTACGGATTCGGTGCCAACACCGACATCGTGACAGCTTCCGTGGAGGCATACATAGATTGTATTAACAAGTTTAGAGGATAAAGATAAACAGATATGAACACATTATTTGACAAGATTTGGGACAAGCACGTCGTTCAGCAGATAGAAGACGGTCCCACACAACTTTACATCGACCGCCTCTATTGCCATGAGGTGACGTCGCCACAGGCATTCGCAGGCATGAGGGAGAGAGGACTCAAGTGTTTCCGTCCCGACCATATCTACTGTATGCCCGACCATAACACTCCCACTCACGACCAGGACAAGCCTATCGAGGACCCTGTTTCAAAGAAGCAGGTGGACACACTGGCAAAGAATGCCGCCGACTTTGGTCTTACCCACTACGGCATGATGTCCAAGGACAATGGTATCATCCATGTTGTAGGTCCTGAGAAGGGTCTTTCGCTCCCTGGCATGACCATCGTTTGCGGTGACTCACACACATCTACCCACGGTGCAATGGGTGCTGTAGCGTTTGGTATCGGAACATCTGAGGTTGAGATGGTTATGGCATCGCAGTGCATCCTTCAGCAGAAGCCGAAGTCAATGCGCATCAACATCAACGGACAGCTCCAGAAGGGTGTCACTCCCAAGGATGTGGCTCTTTATCTCATGTCGAAGCTCACCACATCGGGTGCCACCGGTTACTTCGTTGAATACTCCGGTCAGGCTGTCAAGGAGATGACCATGGAGGGCCGTCTCACTCTCTGCAACCTCTCTATCGAGATGGGTGCCCGCGGAGGATTCGTCGCTCCCGACGAGACAACATTCGAATACATAAAGGGTCGCGAGTTTGCTCCTAAGAGCGAGGCTTGGGACAAGGCAGTGGAATACTGGAAGTCATTGAAGAGCGGAGATGATGCCGTGTTTGACAAGGAGCTCAACTTCGATGCAGCTGACATAGAACCACGCATCACCTACGGTACAAACCCCGGCATGGGTATTGGCATCACTGAGGCAGTTCCCACCCTCGACGATATCGACGAGGCTGGTAAGGCTTCGTTCCAGAAGTCGCTCGACTATATGGGCTTCGCTCCCGGAGAGAAACTCCTCGGACATGCCATCGATTACGTATTCCTCGGTGCATGCACCAACGGACGTATCGAGGACTTCCGTGCCTTTGCCTCTATCGTGAAGGGCAGAAAGAAGGCTGAGGGTGTTGTGGCATGGCTTGTTCCCGGTTCATGGGCTGTTGACAAGCAGATTCGCGAGGAAGGTCTTGACAAGGTGTTTGCCGAGGCTGGTTTTGAGATTCGCCAACCAGGATGTTCAGCCTGTCTTGCAATGAACGATGACAAGGTTCCCGCAGGCAAGTATGCCGTAAGCACCAGCAACCGCAACTTCGAGGGACGCCAGGGCCCCGGTTCACGCACAATCCTCGCCTCTCCATTGGTAGCCGCCGCAGCTGCCGTCACAGGTAAAATCACTGATCCAAGAGAGTTAATTTAACCCACAGATTTCCACAGATGAGAAATTATGGGATGATTATCACAGATTATGCTGTGCAGAAAAAATCTGTGTAAATCTAATAGAAATTATTTATTTGTGATAATCTGTGGACAAAATAGTAAAAGAAAAATGAAACAGAAATTTGACGTTATAACAAGTACATGCGTGCCACTTCCTTTGGAGAATGTGGACACCGACCAGATTATACCTGCACGATTCCTTAAGGCCACCGACAAGGAAGGCTTCGGTGAGAACCTCTTCCGCGACTGGCGCTACAACAAGGACGGTTCACCCAAGAAGGACTTCGTGCTCAACGACCCCACTTACGGCGGATGCATCCTCGTGGCAGGAAAGAACTTCGGTTCGGGTTCAAGCCGCGAACATGCGGCATGGGCTATAGCAGGATATGGATTCCGCGTGGTCATCAGCAGTTTCTTTGCAGATATCCACAAGAACAACGAGCTGAACAACTTCGTGCTGCCTGTTGTGGTGAGCGAAGAGTTCCTCGCCGAATTGTTCGAGAGCATCAAGCAGAACCCCAAGATGGAGGTGAAGGTTGACTTGCCCAACCAAACTGTTACCAACCTCGCTACAGGCAAGAGCGAGCAGTTTGAAATCAACGGCTACAAGAAACACTGCCTCATCAACGGTCTCGACGACATCGACTATCTGCTTGAAAACAAGGATAAGATTGAGACATGGGAAGCGCAGAACAAATGAGCAAACCACGTACGGGCATACAGCCTTTTATAGAGATTATGGACTGCACGCTACGCGACGGAGAGCAGACAAGCGGCGTGTCGTTCCTGCCTCATGAGAAGCTCATGATTGCCCGTATGCTGCTCAAGGATGTCAATGTCGATCGTATCGAGGTGGCTTCGGCCCGCGTCTCTGAGGGCGAGAAAGATGCGGTGAAGATGATTTGTCGCTATGCCCAGCAGATTGGCAAGGGCGACAGTGTGGAGGTGCTTGGATTTGTTGACGGGTTCCAGTCAATCGACTGGATTGTGGATTGCGGTTGCCGTACGGTGAACTTGCTTACCAAGGGTTCGCTAAAACACTGTACGCAGCAGCTTGGCAAGACTCCTGAGGAACATATTGCAGACATTGTCGATACTATCCTCTATGCCCGTTCACGCGGTATCACCGTCAACCTGTATCTTGAGGACTGGAGCAACGGAATGAAGGATTCTCCTGAGTATGTCTATCAGATGATGGATGCCTTAAGCATTTCTGAAGTAAAACGCTTTATGCTGCCTGATACTCTTGGTATTATGAACCCATTGCAGGTGATAGAATACTTCCGCAAGATGCTCAAGCGTTATCCTCATCTTCACTTCGATTTCCATGCCCACAACGATTATGACCTTGCAGTGAGCAATTCATTGGCAGCCGTGCTAAGCGGTGCCAAGGGACTGCATGTCACAGTGAATGGGTTGGGGGAGAGGTGTGGCAATGCGCCGCTGTCGAGTGTTCAGGTGATTCTTAAGGACCAGTTCAATGCCAAGACAAATATCCACGAGGACAAGCTCAACGACATCAGCCGCCTTGTCGAGGGTTATTCTGGCATTGCCGTGGCTCCCAACCAACCGATTATTGGCGACAACGTGTTCACTCAGGTGGCTGGCGTGCATGCCGATGGCGACAACAAGGACAACCTCTATTGCAACGACCTTGTTCCCGAACGCTTCGGGCGCAAGCGTGAGTATGCCCTTGGCAAGAACAGTGGCAAGGCTAACATTGCCCGCAATCTTCAGGAACTTGGTCTTGAACTGACTCCCGAACAGACACGTAAGGTCACCCAGCGCATCACCGAACTTGGCGACCGCAAGGAGATTGTCACTCAGGACGACCTGCCCTTCATCGTCAGCGACGTACTTAAGCATGCAGCTCCCGAGGACAAAGTGAAGTTGGTTAGCTATCTTGTCTCTTCAGCCTATGGTCTCAAGCCATTAGCGAGTGTCAAGGTGGAAATCAACGGCGAGCAATATGAGTCAGACTCTACTGGTGATGGACAATATGACGCCTTTGTCAAGGCTCTGCGCAAGATATACAAGGAATATCTCGACCGCACGTTCCCGATTCTCGAGAATTATGCCGTAACCATTCCCCCTGGTGGTCGCACTGATGCCCTCGTCCAGACGGTCATCACATGGCGCAACGGCAACAAGCTTTTCCGCACCCGCGGTCTTGATGCCGACCAGACCGAAGCTGCCATCAAGGCGACATTCAAGATGTTGAATCTTATTGAGGAATAGGGAGGTTAAGGAGTTTAGGGAGTTAAAGGAGTTAAAAGGAGTTAAGGGAGTTAAAGACGTATGTTTTTCCCCAGAGAACATCCCCAATGAATGTAAAGACTATTGTCTTTTAACTCCTTTTAACTACTTTAACTCCCCAAAATGAAAACTTAAATAAATAAAAAGATATGAAACTGAAAATTGCAGTTCTCGCGGGCGATGGTATCGGTCCCGAGATTATGGAACAAGGTGTGGCAGTGATGTCTGCCGTAGCCGAGAAGTTCGGACATGAAGTGGAATACAAGGAAGCCCTCTGCGGAGCACACGCTATCGACGAGGTGGGCGACCCTTTCCCTGAGGAAACGTTCAAGGTCTGTGAGGAAGCCGACGCAGTGCTTTTCGCATCTGTCGGCGACCCCAAGTTTGACAACAATCCTTCTGCCAAGGTGCGCCCTGAGCAGGGACTCCTTGCCATGCGCAAGAAGTTGGGACTGTTTGCCAACATCCGTCCTGTCACCACCTTCGACTGTCTCGTGCACAAGTCACCGCTTAAGGACGAGATCGTACGTGGTGCCGATTTCATCTGCATCCGCGAACTTACCGGCGGTATGTACTTCGGAAAGAAGCAGGAACCATCAATCAATGCCGATGGAGTAGAGGATGCCCTCGACACCAACTACTACACACGTCCCGAGGTGGAGCGCATCCTGCGCGTGGGCTATCAGTATGCCCGTCAGCGTCGCAAGCACCTCACCGTGGTTGACAAGGCTAATGTATTGGCTTCAAGCCGTTTGTGGCGTAAGATAGCTCAGGAGATTGCTCCCGAATATCACGATGTCGAAACCGACTATATGTATGTGGATAACGCAGCCATGCGTATGATTCAGGACCCGAAGTTCTTTGACGTTATGGTAACAGAGAATACCTTTGGTGACATCCTCACCGACGAGGGCTCTTGCATCACCGGCTCTATGGGTCTTCTGCCTTCAGCCTCCACTGGCAGCAGCACACCCGTCTTCGAGCCTATCCATGGTTCTTGGCCTCAGGGCAAGGGCTTGAATATTGCCAACCCCTTGGCTCAGATTCTCTCAGTAGCCATGCTCTATGAGTATTTCGACCTTAAGGAAGAGGGTGCTCTCATCCGCAAGGCCGTTGACGCTTCGCTCGACCAGAACGTGCGCACTCCTGAGATTCAGGTTGAGGGCGGTGAGAAGTATGGTACCAAGGAAGTTGGTGCATGGATTGTTGACTTTATCAAGAAAGCATGATAAAACCGATTCTTACAATGCTGTTAGTCCTTATTGGGACTGACAGCATTTTTTCGCAGACTCAGAAGGAATGGCGTGATTCACTCTCCGTGCTTAACCGACAGATAATGTCGTCGGAATATTCCTCCGACCTGTATCTTCGCAAGGCTGCCGTGAATCTTGAACTTGAACAATGGGACTATGCCATCGAAACCTATACCGATATCCTGAAGCGTGAACCAGCCAATCCCGCAGCGCTTTTTTATCGTGCATACGCACAAGGCAAAATGCGACGTTATGAACTGGCTGCCAACGACTATCGCACATTTCTCAAGGTGGCTCCAGAGAATGTCGATGGTATGCTTGCCTTGGCATATATCTACATCAAGCAAGGGAAAAACAAGGAAGCGATGGACAACTACAACCGCATCATTGAGATTTTTCCAGACCACAGCGTGGCTTATGCCTCAAGGGCATCTCTCGAAACTACAGAGAATTTTCTTGATGCAGCACTTATGGATTGGAACAAGGCCATCGAATTTGACTCAAAAAACATTGACTACATTGTATCCAAGGCTGACTTGCTTATACGTATGAACAGAAAATCAGAAGCACGACGCACTCTCGACGAAGCTGTGCGCAAGGGAGCAATAAGAGGACAACTCAGGGAACTATACAACAAGACTAAATAGCTATTAGAGCCTAAGGAGCATTATGATAAATAGAGGCTGATATATAATAACTTCCCACACTTATGTATGGGAAGATTATTATTAGATTCTTGATACTTGTTTTACACCCTTTACAGCCTTCAGTTTCTTGATAAGTGACTCAAGGCGCGACGTATCGTCGAGATTCACAACCAGATTACCGCTGAACAATCCGTCATTACTGTCAATGCTGATGCTCCTAAGTGTCAGTTTCTCATCCTTGCTGATAATGCTGGTCAAGTTGTTAACAATGCCAATGTCATCGTTTCCGACCACACGCAGTGTGATTGAATACATCGACGTGCCCTTGCCACTCCATCTTGCCTTGACGATACGGTAACCGAATCGTTTGCGCAGTTCTGCTGCATTAGGACAATCACATCGGTGGATTTTTATGCCTCCATTGACAGTGACAAAGCCGAAGACCTCATCACCATAAATTGGCTGGCAGCATTTGGCAAGCTGGAAGTCAATTCCTTTGAGATTACGGTCTATCACGAGCACATCGTCATTGCCCTGGGCTTTCTGTATATCCAGATTGTGCTGCAGGCTGAATCCCTCGGCACTCTTGGCCGGCTGGTCTCCCGTAGGAGTCTGTTCGCGCTGCTTGAGTTCAAGATAGCCGTCAATCACGGTGTTCACGTCCAACAAGCCATCCGCAATCTGCTTGTAGAAATCACTTACTTCCTTGAATTTCAGCTTTTTGATAAGCCTTGTCATAAGTGATTCTTCAAGTTCTATCTTCCTGTTCTTGAACTTTCTCTCAATCATTTCCTTGGCAAAGAGTCCCTCCTTCACCTGTGTTTCCTTGAGTGCGAGTTTTATCTTTGCCTTGGCACGGGATGTCTTCACGATGTTCAGCCATTCTTGCTTTGGTTTCTGTATGGAGGAAGTCATAATCTCCACCTGGTCGCCACTGTGAAGCTGTTCGCGGAATGTCACCACCTTATTATTAATACGCGCTCCCGTGCACGCGTTACCCACCTTAGAGTGGATATGATAGGCAAAGTCGAGCACAGTGGCTCCCTTTGGGAACTTCAGCAAGTCGCCTTTTGGAGTGAACACAAAGACCTCGTCCTCATAAAGGTCCATCTTGAACTGGTCCATCATCTGCATGTCGTCACTCG
Source organism: Prevotella sp. (assembly GCA_022775105.1). Taxonomy (GTDB): domain Bacteria; phylum Bacteroidota; class Bacteroidia; order Bacteroidales; family Bacteroidaceae; genus Prevotella. Next base: position 8,559 of record JALFIX010000205.1, read on the forward strand.
TTTCGAGTATGCTGCGGATGTTGTTCAACCATTCGTCCAGTCCTGTTTCACTCTTTATGCCCTTATATCTCCAATGGGCAGCCACTCCCCTCTCGGCAACCTCATCCATGCGTTCGGTGCGTATCTGCACCTCCACCCATTTCTTCTCAGGTCCGAGCACGGTGATATGCAGACTCTCATATCCGTTCGACTTTGGCACCGAAAGCCAGTCGCGCAGTCTTTTGGGATTAGGTTGATACATGTCTGTCACCAATGAATAAGCCTGCCAGCACTGCATCTTCTCCTGTTCGAGCGGGGAGTCGATGATGATACGTATGGCAAAGAGGTCGTATATACCCTCGAAGGCACATTTCTGCTTCTTCATCTTCTGCCAGATGGAGTGTATGCTCTTCGTCCTGCCCTTCATGTGGAATTTCAGTCCTGCCGCTTCCAGTTTCTGTCGGATAGGCTCTATGAATCCTGCGATATATTCGTCACGTGCTTCCTTGGTGGCGTTGAGTTTCTCGCGAATCATGTAATACGCGTCGTGCTCGAGATACTTCAGCGACAAGTCTTCCAGTTCGCTCTTCAGCTTGTACAATCCTAGCTTGTGTGCAAGCGGTGCATACAGGTAGGCAGCTTCCTGGCTCACTTCGTGCCTTGCCTCCTCGTTGGAGTTGTCCTTAATCTGTCTCATCAGCCTCACTCGGTCGGCAATCATGATAAGAATCACGCGCATGTCCTCAGCGAACGAAAGAAGAAGGTTTCGGAAGTTCTCGCTTTCGATTACCGGGTTTTTCTTGTACAGTTCGCTGATGCGCAAAAGTCCGTGAAGGATGCGGGCTGGAGACTCGCCGAATTCGGTCTTCACCTCATCAATAGTCATAAACCCGTCCTCAACACTTGGATGCAGCAGGATAGCCAAAACCGCATCACGTCTCAAACCAATTTCCTCGACAACGATTCTTGCTGTCTGCAATCCTGAGAGAATAGGATTTAGCCCGAAGACATCACGATGAACCTGGTTGTTCTCGAGTGATCTCATCAGTCTTACTCTCAGTTTTGCCTCGTCGTCTGGCAGGAACGATGTTCCAACTGTTGTTCTTAAATGGTCGATGAGGGCAAGCGTTTCTTCCCTCTCTTTGGCCGTAAATTCGAATTTATCTGCCATATTGTGTTGCATTTGAGTTAAAAAACTTTGCAAAGATACAAATTTTCTCGGATTTTCTTTCATTTTTCAGAAAAAGTTTGTAATTTTGGGGCACAATTCACTTTAAATACCACAATTATGTTATCAGAAAGAGACCTAAAGCAGATTGCCGACAAGGGCATCAGCGAAAAGCAGATTGAAAATCAGTTGAACGAATTCAAGACAGGATTCCCGTTCCTTCGTCTTGAAGCAGCCGCCAGTGTTGAGCGCGGAATTGTCGCTACAACTGCTGAATCACGTGAGAAATTTGAAAAGTGCTGGGAGCAGTTCAAGGCTGCCGGCAACAAGGTTGTCAAGTTTGTTCCTGCATCAGGAGCGGCAAGCCGTATGTTCAAGGACATGTTTGCATTCGTGGACGCTGAATACGACAAGCCCACTACGGATTTCGAGAAGAAGTACTTCGAGAATATTGAGAAGTTCGCCTTCTATGATGAGCTTAACGACTCTTGCCAGAAGAATGAGGGCAAGGACATCCCTACCCTTCTGGCCGAAGGCAACTACAAGGCTGTGGCATCACAGATGCTGCGCGCCGAGGGATTGAACTATGGTCAGCTGCCCAAGGGACTGCTGCTGTTCCACAAGTATGCAGAAGGACCTCGCACTCCAATGGAAGAGCACCTGGTGGAGGCAGCCCTGTATGCCGCATCCAACGGCGAGGCTCATATCCACTTCACCGTAAGCCACGAGCACATGCCTCTCTTCCGTCAGAAGGTGGCCGACAAGGCTGACTTCTATGCACAGAAGTTTGGTGTGAAGTATGACATTTCGTTCTCCGAACAGAAGCCAAGCACCGACACTGTTGCCGCCAATCCTGACAACACCCCCTTCCGCAATGCCGACGGTTCACTTCTCTTCCGTCCCGGAGGGCATGGTGCGCTCATCGAGAATCTCAACGAAATTGATGCCGACATCATCTTCATCAAGAATATCGACAATGTAGTGCCCGATCGTCTGAAGGACGAGACTGTTACTTACAAGCAGGTTATCGCTGGTGTTCTTGTTTCCCTTCAGCAGAAGGCATTTGAATATCTTCGTCTTTTGGATGCCGGAACATGCAACCACGACAAGTTAGAGGAAATCATCCGTTTCGTTCAGCAAGACCTCTGCTGCCGCAAGGCTGACATCAAGGAACTTGAGGATGCCGACCTTGTCATCTATCTGCGCGAAAAGCTCAACCGTCCGATGCGTGTTTGCGGTGTGGTTAAGAATGTCGGTGAACCTGGCGGTGGTCCGTTCCTCACATACAACCAGGACGGAACTGTCAGCCTGCAGATTCTCGAGAGCAGCCAGATCGACAAGAACAACGCCGAGTATATGGAGATGTTCACCAAGGGCACCCACTTCAATCCCGTTGACCTCGTATGTGCAGTCAAGGACTATAAGGGCCAGCCTTTCAACCTGCCCGACTTTGTTGACCGCACCACGGGCTTCATCTCAAGCAAGAGCAAGAACGGCAAGGAGCTGAAGGCTCTTGAGTTGCCGGGCCTATGGAACGGTGCCATGAGCAACTGGAACACAGTCTTCGTGGAAGTTCCTCTCGGAACGTTCAACCCCGTGAAGACCGTCAACGACCTCCTTCGCGAGCAGCATCAATAACAAATATACAGAGGGGCATCGGGATTCATCTCCCGATGCCCCTCTCTTTAATGGGAACTTTAATTCACTACATTCACCGGCGCTCCATCTATAAATGCCTTTACATTTCCTGTGGCAATAGCCATCAGACGCTGGCGCGCCTCGTAGGTTGCCCACGCCACATGGGGTGTGATGTAGGCGTTGGGGGCGGAGAACAACGGGTTGTCGGCTGACGGCGGTTCCTGGCACATCACGTCGGCACCATAACCTCCGAGCTGGCCACTAATCAGCGCGTCCGCCACATCCTGCTCATTTACAAGCGGACCGCGACCGGTATTAACAAGCAGCGCCCCTCGCTTCATCTTGGCTATCGAGGAGGCATTGATGATTTCGCGCGTAGCATGGTTAAGCGGACAATGCAGCGAGAGGATGTCGCTCACGGCAAGCAATCCCTCGAATGTTGTCTTCTGTATGCCCTCAGGCAGGTCGGACGAAGCCTTGCTGGTATAGGCATAGACCTCCATGCCGAAACATCGTGCCAACAATGCCACCCTCATTCCAATTGCACCTAATCCCACGATACCCATGGTCTTTCCGGCAAGTTCCATGAGGGGAGTGTCCCAATAGACAAAGTCGGGACTTGCGCTCCATCGTCCCTTGCGGTTCTGCATTGTATAGTGCTCCACACGGTTTGCCATAGCGAGAATGTGGGCGAAAGTGTTCTGCACCACACTGTCGGTACTGTATGCAGGGATATTGGTCACTACTATGTCAAGGTTTGCGGCTGCATCCACATCCACCACGTTATAACCCGTGGCAAGCACACCGATATAACGGAGCCTTGGGAGAGAGACGAGTATTTTTTTGTTGAAAACGACCTTGTTGGTCAATACTATTTCCGCGTCAAAGCAACGGTCTATCACATCCTCGGGAGCCGTTCTCGGATAGATGTCCACGTCTCCAAAGGCTTCAAGGGCTTCCCACGACAAGTCGCCGGGATTTAAGCCATAGCCATCTAAAACTACAATCTTCATAACTATACTTTAATATTTTAATATTTTAATTCAAGTTTCTGTTTGCCAAATTATTGGAGTTAAAGGAGTTAATGGAGTTAAAGACAATAGTTTTTCCGCTTCCTTATAGGGAGTATTCAAGGCTCGAACATACGTCTTTAACTCCTTTAACTCCCTGAACTCCTTTAACTTCCCTTACTTCCGAAAGTTGAGTTTTAATTTTTCAATTTTTTAATTCTCTCATTAATCTTTGCCTCGGAGGCAGAATGTGGCTGCGCTTGCCACAACTGAGTCCCGGCCAGTGCATCGGGCATATATTGCTGTTTGACATAATGCCCGGGGAAGTCATGAGGATAAAGATAACCGTCATGATAGCCGAGGTCTGCCATCAGCTTGGCGGGAGCATTGCGCAGGTGGAGCGGCACAGGCTGGTTGCCGGTTGAGCGCACAAGTGCCAAGGCCTTGTCGATGGCAAGATATGCGCTGTTGCTCTTCTCGCTCGTAGCGAGATAGACGGTAGCCTCGGCAAGCGGAATCCTGCCCTCTGGCCATCCTATCTTGTTCACTGCGTCAAAGGCGGCATTGGCAAGGAGCAGGGCGTTGGGATTGGCAAGGCCAATGTCCTCGGCGGCACTGATCACCAGTCGGCGGGCGATGAACTTCGGGTCCTCTCCACCCTCAATCATGCGTGCGAGCCAATACAGTGCGGCATCCGGGTCGCTACCCCTTATGCTCTTGATGAAGGCGGATATGATGTCATAGTGCATCTCGCCGTCCTTGTCGTATGCGAGGGGATTCTGCTGAAGCCTGCTAACCACCATCTCGTCTGTGATGACCACATCCTTTTCTTCCGATGCCTCCACCACGAGTTCGAGGATATTAAGCAGTTTTCGGGCGTCTCCCCCACTATACCTCAGCATGGCGGCAGTCTCCTTCAGTTCAATCTTGCGCTCGCGCAGCATCACGTCGGTATGTATGGCACGGTCGAGAAGCTGCAGGAGGTCGTCCTTCTCAAGCGATTTCAGTACATACAACTGGCATCGCGAGAGCAACGGGCGGATAACCTCGAATGAGGGGTTCTCGGTAGTGGCACCAATAAGCGTCACAATGCCCCTTTCCACCGCTCCCAACAGCGAGTCCTGCTGCGACTTGCTGAAACGGTGGATTTCATCGATGAAGAGTATCGGCGACGCCTCGTTGAAGAAACGTCCCTTCTGTGCCTTCTCAATCACGTCCCTCACGTCCTTGACACCACTGGTGACTGCACTTAGCGTGAAAAAAGGTGTTTCGAGCCTGTTGGCTATTATCTGTGCCAATGTGGTCTTGCCCACTCCCGGGGGGCCCCATAATATAAAAGAGGTGATGCGCCCTGCCTCGATCATCTTTCGAAGCACGGCATTCTCCCCCACGAGATGTCTTTGTCCTATATAGTCATCCAGGGTTCTTGGACGTAATCTTTCTGCCAACGGTTGTACCATAAAGCTGTATTTTTATCGTTTTTCAGTGCAAAATTAATATTTTTGCGCTTAACAACCAAAAAAAACGTGTAAAATCTTGGTTAAATAAAATAAAGTACTTACATTTGCACCGTGAAATCAACAGAAATTAGAAATAAAACAGATAAATGAAACAAGAAGGTAACAAAAAGGCAGTAAGTTTGAAGACACTTACAAAAAGCAATGTCTGGGATATACAGGAAAACGACATCTTCCGTATGTTGGACGGTATCGAGAAGGATCCTGAGGCAAAGGAGAGCCTGAGGAAGTATGCGGAAATCATCAAGACCGCATTCCTCCTGGAAGAGCTAAAGGACGATGCCGCACTATTGAAGAGCAAGTACGAGAAGATGGGTTACAAGATAACCATCATCACGTTCGACGAGAAGAACAAGTTGGTGTGGGCAATAAAGAAAAGACCTATCGCCAGGGTGTCCGACCTGAGTTATGAGAACATCACTCATATCTCGGCAGCCAAGTTGTGCGAGGTGCTCGGACGAAACTTCGGAGGAGGATGGGACTCGTTGTCACAAAGCATCAGGGATATCATCGAGAGCGGATTCGACATCTCCACCACTACCCTGCCCACCAACCGTCTGCACAAGCCGGGCGGAATGTACGACAAGAAGGTGAACGACGGATATGAGGTGCTTGAAGTGCCCAAGGGCACATGGACAGAGGCTATCTTCGTGAAGGTGAAACCCCAGCAGGAGAAACTGCGCATGCAACTGCAGCCGCACGACGAGGACGAGATTCCCGAGGACACATTCAACAAGCCCGATGAGGACGACATAGAGTTTGAGGAACCCTCAGACTTCGACGACGACGACATCAACGAGGATACCTACCGCACGACATTCACCATAAGTGAAGACGAGGAGGATCCCGAGGGACTCGAAATCCTCGACTCAGACGAATAACCAGGTCAGTTGACCGTCATGTGGAAACAGCCCTGCTTAACCTCGTATTTTATAAAGCATCGCTTTTGCTGACGAAAATCGCGGAGGACTTCGGAGAGCACCCACTTCAACGTGTCGTTGCGTACGGCACGGCGGGATGGGCCTTCGGGATCCTCCACTGTTATATACCTGTTGTAACAAAGGTCGAATGTGGTGCCATACAGATGACAGCTGTTCTCGGTGGCATTCTGGTTGCGGTTTCGAAGTCTCGCAACATCGTCCTTAGTGCGCAAAACGCTTGTGACAATAATCTTGTGAAGGGGGATTCCCTTAATAGTTAGCGAGTCAAAGAATGCCTTGCCTATATCCTGCAACAGTATTGAAGCCCGGGGAACAAGGTAAGGGATGCTGTTGTTGAGCTTGTCAACATGGAAATAGGGATTGGCTCCTACATATACCAACTCTTTCTTGCGCGACTCAGCCTCTTGCCTGTCCTTCACCGGCGAGACACCATACTTGGAGGCTGCTGCCATCTGCACGCTGTTGCTGTCGGGAAAGGTGGTCTTGAACTCCGGTACACTGAATATGCGGTTCTTCACCAAACCACCGTCAGCCTTATACCATTTGGCAGAACCTCTGTTGTCAGTTTTGGCAACAGAAGCCGGAGCAGGAATCTCTGCAACATAATCCGTGGCATCCACATCCTTCCCATTGTCCAAAGGCCGGGCAATGCCGGGGAAAACCGCCCTGGTCAATGCGAGGAAAGCCACCGTGGCTGCAAATCCCAACAAATATCTTTTCTTGGTAATCTTCATTATTTATCTCATTTTTGCTGCAAAGGTACTTCTTTTTCCCAAGAAAACAACAAAAATAAGCGGAAAAATTTTGTAGTTAGACTGATTTGATGTAATTTTGCACCAAATTTATAAAACAACAATTAAAAACAGGAATAAAAATTGATAGAGAAACATATTGTACTTGAAGATATTGACCCGGTGCTGCTCTACGGGGCAGGCAACAATCATCTGCAGATGATCAGGGCTTTGTTTCCGAAACTGAGAATCGTGGCGAGGGACAATGTTATACGTGTACTGGGCGACGAGGAGCAGATGTGCGCCTTCGAGGAAAACATCGAGACCATGCGTAAGCACGTTCTGAAATTCAACCGCATATCAGAAGAGGACATACTGGAAATAGTAAAAGGTAAGAAGACAACCGACGAGATGCCCGAGGGTGTTGTCGTTTACAGCATGTCAGGCAAACCGGTCAAACCCCGCAGCGACAAGCAACAGCAATTAGTGGACGCCTTCTACCACAACGACATGGTGTTTGCTGTGGGACCGGCAGGCACGGGAAAAACCTACTTGAGCATAGCCCTCGCCGTGAAGGCCCTCAAGGAAAAGACCATCAAGAAAATCATCCTTAGCCGACCGGCTGTGGAGGCCGGCGAGAAACTCGGTTTCCTGCCCGGCGACATGAAGGACAAGATCGACCCTTATCTACAGCCGCTCTACGACGCGCTTGAAGATATGCTGCCCGCAGCCAAGCTGCAGGACCTCATGGAGAAGCACGTCATACAGATAGCGCCGCTCGCCTTCATGCGTGGACGTACACTCAGCGATGCGGTGGTCATTCTCGACGAGGCCCAGAACACCACATGCGCACAGCTCAGGATGTTCCTCACCCGCATGGGATGGAACTCAAAGATGATCATCACCGGCGACATGACCCAGATTGACCTTCCTACCCACACCAAAAGCGGACTGAAGGAGGCTTTGGAGATACTGCGCGACATTGAGGGTATCGGAGTGGTGGAGCTCGGACAGAAAGACATCGTCAGGCACAAGCTCGTCACACGTATCGTCAATGCATACGAGAGAAACGAGAATAAGAACAATTAATAAAAAATATAAAAATGAAAGCATTAACAAGAACTGACTTCAATTTTGAGGGACAGAAAAGCGTGTACCACGGTAAGGTGCGCGACGTGTATGACATCAACGACGACCTCATGGTCATGGTAGCCACCGACAGAATCTCTGCCTTTGACGTTATTCTGCCCAAAGGCATTCCTTTCAAGGGACAAGTGCTCAACCAGATTGCCGCCAAATTCCTTGACGCCACAAGTGACATTTGCCCTAACTGGAAACTTGCCACACCCGACCCAATGGTCACTGTAGGCCTGAAGTGCGAGGGATTCCGTGTGGAGATGATTATCCGCTCGATCCTCACCGGTTCAGCATGGCGCGAATACAAGAACGGATGCCGCGAGATTTGCGGTGTTAAGCTCCCCGACGGCATGAAGGAAAACGAGCGTTTCCCCGAGCCTATCATCACGCCTACCACAAAGGCTGACGAGGGTCACGACATGAATATCTCCAAGGAGGAAATCATTGCCCAGGGCATCGTGGGCAAGGAGGACTACGAGAAGATGGAGGAATACACCCGCAAGCTCTTCGCACGCGGTCAGGAGATTGCTGCCAAGCGCGGACTTATCCTAGTTGACACAAAATATGAATTCGGCAAGCGCGACGGACAGGTTTATCTCATCGACGAGATTCACACTCCCGACTCAAGCCGCTACTTCTATGCCGAGGGCTACGAGGAGAAACTCGCCAAGGGCGAACCCCAAAAGCAACTCTCAAAGGAGTTCGTGCGCCAGTGGCTCATCGAACATGACTTCATGAACGAGCCCGGACAGACCATGCCCGAAATCACCGACGAATATGCCGAGAGCGTGAGCGACCGCTACATCGAACTTTATGAGCACATCACAGGCGAGAAGTTTGACAAGGCTGCCGAGGACGGCGACATTGCCGCACGCATCGAGAAGAACGTGGCTGAGTGGCTGAGGAAATGAAGAATGAAGAGTGAAGAATGGCTGCGCGAACCGAACACAGAGCCGAGCTTGCTCGAGCTATGCTGAGGTGAAGCCTGCCATCGACAAAGTCAATGGCTGCGCAAACCGAAGTTAAATTCTAAATTGTAAATTGTAATTTGTAAATAAAAAAAAGATGTATAGAAGCAATACTTGCGGAGAGCTACGACTCTCCAATGCCGGACAGGTGGTGACACTTGCCGGATGGGTGCAGCGCACTCGTAAGATGGGCGGAATGACATTCGTTGACCTGCGCGACAGATATGGCATCACACAGTTGGTGTTCAATGATGCTGTCGATAAGGAACTGTGCGACCGCGCCAACCATCTCGGACGTGAATTCTGCATACAGGTGGAAGGAACCGTCAACGAGCGCGAAAGCAAGAACAAGAACCTGCCCACTGGTGATATCGAGATAATAGCGTCGAAGCTAAATATTCTGAGCGAAAGCATCACGCCTCCCTTCACCATCGAGGACAATACCGACGGCGGTGATGATATCCGTATGAAATACCGCTATCTCGACCTGCGCCGCAATGCCGTGCGCAAAAACCTTGAGCTGCGCCACCGTATGACCATACTTATCCGCAACTTCCTCGACTCAAAGGACTTCATCGAGGTTGAGACACCGATTCTCATCGGCTCCACCCCTGAGGGCGCACGCGACTTCGTTGTACCCTCGCGCATGAACCCAGGACAGTTCTACGCCCTGCCCCAAAGCCCCCAGACACTTAAGCAGTTGCTGATGGTGAGCGGTTTCGATCGTTATTTCCAGATTGCAAAGTGTTTCCGCGACGAGGACCTCAGAGCCGACCGCCAGCCAGAGTTTACACAGATTGACTGCGAGATGAGTTTCGTTGACCAGGAGGATGTCATCAGCCTCTTCGAGGACATGGCACGCCATCTGTTCAAGGAGGTGCGCGGAGTGGAGTTGCCCGCCAAACTGCAGCAGATGACATGGCACGAGGCTATGCGCCGCTTTGGCAGCGACAAGCCCGACTTGCGTTTCGGCATGGAGTTTGTGGAACTTATGGACGTGCTGAAGACAGGCGCGTTTGCAGTGTTCGACCAGGCTGAATACATTGGCGGTATCTGTGTACCCGGATGTGCCAACTACACACGCAAGCAGCTCGACCAGCTTACCGACTTCGTGAAGCGTCCGCAGGTGGGCGCAAAGGGACTCGTATATATCAAGTTCAACGAGGACGGCACAATAAAGTCCAGCGTTGACAAGTTCTATGGCGAGGACGTGCTGCTTAAGGTGAAGGAGAAGATGGGAGCAAAGGACGGTGACCTCGTGCTCATCCTCAGCGGTGACAAGGCCAACAAGACACGCACCCAGCTCTGCACCCTTCGCCTTGAGATGGGCGACCGTCTCGGACTCAGGGACAAGGACAAGTTCGAGTGTCTGTGGATAGTTGACTTCCCCCTCTTCGAGTGGAGCGACGAGGAGGAGCGACTCATGGCAACCCACCATCCGTTCACTCTGCCCAACCCCGACGATATCCCATTGCTCGACGAGCATCCCGAACAAGTGCGCGCCATGGCCTACGACTTTGTCTGCAACGGTATTGAGGTAGGCGGTGGAAGCCTCCGTATCCACGACGGAAAACTTCAGGAGAAGATGTTCAATATCCTCGGTTTCACCCTCGAAAGGGCAATGGCACAGTTCGGCTTCCTGATCAACGCCTTCAAGTATGGCGCCCCACCCCATGCCGGTCTTGCATTCGGTCTCGACCGCTTCGTGAGCATTATGGCAGGACTCGACAGCATCCGCGACTGCATAGCCTTCCCGAAGAACAACAGCGGACGCGACGTGATGCTCGACGCCCCGGGCGAGCTTGACCCAAAACAGCTTGAAGAACTGCAACTTAAGGTTGACCTACGTCAAGAATAATACATCGGCGACAAGAATTTGTCATAAATACTTGTCCAAATGTAAAAAAATGACTAATTTTGCAGCTGAATATGAGAAAATATTCTAAATAAAACGAGAGATTATTAAAATTTAGAAAATTATGGCAGAAAAGAAAACAACAACAAAAGAGACAGCAGCTAAGAAGACTACAGCCGCTAAGAAGACAACCTGCAAGAAAACAGCTTGCGCAACTAAGGCAGCAGTAGCCACAACAGTAGATTACAACGCTGAGAATGTTGGTTTCAAGGCAGGTGATGTTTATCAGGCACTTGCTACAGCCGAGAAGGCTCTCACCATAAAGGAGATTGCCAAGGCTGCAAAGATTTCAGAGGAAGAGACCCTGCTCGGTATGGGTTGGCTTTTCAAGGAAGGAAAGATTACAACAGCTGAAGGCAAGGTAGCCCTCGTATAAAGCTGGCAAAATTAGCAAATACAAAGGAAGGCTGGCTACAATAGCTGGCCTTCCTTTGTTTATTATCTATTTTCTATTATCACCTAATGACTACATACGACGAACAGATTATCTCAATTCTTGCAAAGGCAGGCCCACGCGGAATGTCAGTGAAAAAAATCGGAATGCAGGTGTACAATCTCAACTGCACGCTTTTCTTCACGCCCGACTTCAAGGAAATCCACAAATACGTGCAACAGTTCCTCGTGCGCAACTCCAAGCACCCCCAATCCCTTGTCAGCAAGACCCAATGGGGCATATACAAGCTGAATCCCAACTCAGCACAAGCCCGCCAACTTGCAATTGATTTCCGCAACAAAGAAAATGAAAACACAATGGAGCACGAAGAAGAGGAAGACCAACGAAAAGACTCGCCCGACCTCTCGCTCAGTCTGTTTGACGATTGTTTTTAGTCTTCGTCAGCCCTTATCCTCTTAATGACTTTTGCCGGCACTCCAGCCACTACCGAATACTCAGGCACATCCCTAGTCACAACAGCCCCTGCTGCCACTACAGCATGCCGGCCTATATGCACTCCCGCCGTTATCACGGCGTTCCCCCCTATCCACACGTCGTCTTCTATGACAATCGGGGACGTGGTAACTCCTTGGCTGAATATACGCACCTTCGGGTTCTTGTAATTATGATTCAATGCCGACACAAGAATACCCTGCGCCAACCCCACATTATTGCCAATAGTAACCGGACCGATAATGGTGTCATGAAGACCTATGATACATTCATCCCCTATTATGACATCTCCTACAGCATTGTTTATGCAAGCATACGATTCAATAACCGATTTCCTGCCTATCTTGAACCGTCGGTATGGCGGTGTGTCCATCCTCACCGTATTGTAAATATGCGAACCCTTGCCACGCTCTTGATACAATGGTGCCAATAGCCTCACATACCACCTGGGCCTTGTCAGTTTCTGGTTCATTATCAGATAGTCGAGCCACCTTTTTATCTTAGGGTGATTACCCATCATCTCCCTTATTCCATTTCTGTCCATAGCTTGTTTACTGTTTTAGTTTCTACTGCGGTTCACATCCTCATACAAGGCGAGCAGACTTTCCGCAGTCAATTTCCATGAGAACATTTTCACCCGCTTCAGTCCGTATTCCCTTATTTGGGCATAATAATTTGAGTCCTTCTCCAACCTCAGCATCATGTCGGTGATGCTGTCGGGTTCAGTGGGGTCAACAAGCGGCGCATCCACTCCTGCCACTTCGGGCATTGACGATGTATTGCTCGTGATCACAGGCGTGCCGCAAGCCATTCCTTCAAGCAACGGTATGCCGAAACTCTCTCTTAAAGAGGTATAGAGGCATGCGAAGGCTGCATTATATACCGACACCAAGTCCTTGTTCTCTATATATCCCGCTGACACGATATGGTCGCGGGCGTATTCAATATCATTTCTTTTCAGTATATCGTCAATAATCTCATTGCCGAGGTCAGCCACTAACAGTTCCCTCTTGACACTTGAGAGCTTCAGATACTTGGCGTAAGCCACGATTGTGCGCTCTGAGTTTTTCTTCGGGTCCGTGTTTCCAAGGAAGAAGAAGTAGCCGCTCTTGCGTATATACTTGCCGTAGGCGCACTCCACGTCGTTGATGGGCTGAAACCACTCATTGTAACCATTGTAAATCATCTGCATCCTCTCGCGCGGAATGTTGAGCTTGCACACGATATTCTCGTACTCATAGTTGGAGACGGTGATAATCTTGCGGCACTTGCCCAAGATGCGCGGCACAACAAGCCTACGGTAGAGCCACCCCATATTCTGATAGAGCGACTTGTTGTTCTTGTCACGCGGTTCAAGGAAGATGATGTCGTGAAGTGTAAGCACCAACGGGATATTGGTGAAAATCGGTGCAGTATTGCTTGTGCAGTGCAGCAAATCCACCCCCAAACTGCTTGCAGTCCTCGGCAGTGCCCACTGCTCCCACAAAGGATAAGAAGGGCATGTGACCTCGATGATGTGAAAATTAAACGTATCGCTGACGCACCGGTCGGGACCGGGTTTGACAAATATGTAATAATCGTTCTTGGTGTCAATCTGCTGGAGCCATTTTATCTCCTGCAGAACGACATAGTCCATGCCATGCTTATTGTTGCGGAATATCCGCTGTGCTTCTATACCGATTTTCATTTGTTTCGCATTTTAAGTATATATAAAAAAAAGAACATGACCTTAATCATGTTCTCATTTTATTCAGCGGTGCGTACGAGACTCGAACTCGTGACCTCCTGCGTGACAGGCAGGCATTCTAACCAACTGAACTAACGCACCAGTAGTCGTTGCTTCATTTAAGCGGGTGCAAAGGTACGGACTTTTTTCCATACTTCCAAGAGTTTTTGGAAGAAATTACTGAAAATATGTTAAAAACACCGCATTTCCGTATTTTTCCCCATCAAAAAGCCATTCTTTGAGTACATGTGATGCCTCAAAACCGAAGTTTTTAAACAATTCCAATGCCCTTTCATTCCTTTCGTCTATCACCACATAAAGCTGATGAAGGTGTATCACACTATGCGTATATCTCAATATTTCTTCCACAATCACCCGTCCGTACCCCTTGTTCCTGTACTTTCTCCTAATCACCAATCCCAACTCCGCACGGTTGTGCCTGGGTTCATATCCAGTGATATCCACTATGCCCACCACGTCACCCGTATCTTTTGTCACCGCCATCAGTCTCACCTGCCTGTCGGCATATATGTCGCATGTGGCATTGGCTATATAGTCGTGCAGTATATAGCGCGAATATGGCACGGTGGTATATCCCGCGCTCCAAAGTTCTATGTCGTTTTCTATCGAATAGAGCACGTCCAGGTCTTCAGGCTCCATGGCCCTGAACATTATTTCATCCATATATTTCTATCGGTGTAATGATTTTATTCGTCTCCTTGTGGTATATGCCTAATCTGACATTTTGACGGGCTGACTTCTCCATAATTGATATGATGTCCTTGTAACTGTGCTCCGAAGCGTCATACACTGCCACGAGCAGACGGTCGCCCGGTTCTGTCATGTCATCCACCAAGTCAAGTCCTCGGCGCACCGCTATCTTACGGCATTTCGCCTTCATGTCCTCATTGCCTGTAATACACAACACTGGCAATTCTCTCGTATAACGCCTTGAGAATCCTAACGACTTCTTCATCCTGGAGGTCAGAGCCCCTAACAACGTCAGGAAGGCTATGAAATAAACTGCTATCTGCAATGGCCATACCACTATCCACGACAGGTGGGAGTAGTGCTTGCGCATAAATATGAGCATGGCGTTATAGAACACGTGCACATATTTGAAAGAGGTCTTATGGGTGCTTTCTCCCTTGTAGTGGACAATATCGGCAGGCACATACCAGTTTTCCCAACCTCCCTTGAGCAGCCTGTAGGAGAGGTCAACATCCTCACCATACATGAAGAAGTCCTCGTCCAGCGGCCCAACTTCGTCCAATGCCTTCCTGCGCAACAGGAAACACGCACCGCTGATAACCTCAATCTGCTGCGGACTGTCCCATGGCAGCCATCCCATATAGTACTTGCCATACCTTGGATGGGTGGGCTTGCGGCGGCATAGTCCTATCATCTTATAGAAGGAAGTCATTGGCAAAGGCAATCCCCGGCGCGACTCGCGTGCCAGCGAGCCCCAGTCGTTGTGCATCCTCACTCCTATACCACCGGCCTTGGGATGTGCATCTGCAAAATCCAGCATCTTCCTTATGGCATCCTCTGCCACAAAGGTGTCGGGATTGAGCAACAGAACGTATTCCGCCTTCGACTGACGTATAGCTATGTTGTTTGCCTTCGAAAACCCGAGGTTGTGCCCGGTGTCAATCATGCGCATACCCTCCACCTTGGACAGATACTCCACTGACCCGTCCTTTGAATGGTTGTCAACGACCACTATCTCTGAGTCTATTCCATCAAGGGCACGCCTCAGACTGTCCACGCACTGCTCGACGAAATACTTCACATTATAATTTACAATTATTACCGTTAACTTCATTTCTTTGGTGATATATAGACAAAGGGCAGACAGATTAGCAATATGAGGGCCATATAGCCGAATGTGGTGTTCATGTACAGATAATAACCCATTGTGTTAAGCAGCAGTGGCACCGTTATCATGAGAATCCTCAACGCCCCCCATTTCCTTAGTGCCGAGGTGTCGCCCTCCTCCACCTTTCGCTCCACGTCCTTTGCCTTGAACAGGCGCAGTGCAAGCGGTATCATCACTATTGTCAGCAACTCCATGAAAATCACTGCAAGAAACTCTTCCTGGGCATTGCCGGCGAAGACTCCTGTAGGCAACACGTCACATTCATATACTATAGCTGCCAATAACGGCACCGCCACAGTCACTATAAGCAGATTATGCAATTTTTTTTCTGTATTCATAACTATTATTTTAAATGAAGAATGAAGAATCAATTCACCGGCGTGCGGTTGATGATGCTTCTTCCCAACGTCAGTTCGTCGGTGTATTCCAACTCGTCGCCTACGGATATTCCGCGGGCAATCATGCTTATCTTCACTCCTGAGGATGCAAGCCGGCGTGTTATGTAGAAATTGGTGGTGTCACCCTCCATGGTGGATGCCAGTGCGAGGATAACCTCACTGATGCCTCCCTCGCCCACTCTATCCACCAGCGAGTCTATCTCCAGGTCATTGGGACCTATGCCGTCCATTGGCGAGATTACCCCTCCAAGCACGTGATACAGTCCCTTGAACTGTTGCGTTGCTTCCACTGCCATAACGTCCTGCACGTTCTCCACGACGCATATCAGAGACCTGTCGCGCTGCCCACTGGAGCATATAGGACACACGTCCTCGTCGCAGATATTATGGCAGCACTTGCAGCGTTTTATCTCGTGGCGTGCATGGGTGAGAGCCTCCGCCAGACTGTCCGTCTGTGCCTCGTCCTGCCTGAGCAGGTGCAGCACAAGGCGCAAGGCTGTCTTGCGCCCTATTCCCGGCAGTTTCGACATCTCTCCCACCGCCTTGTCCAACAACACCGAAGGATATTTAGTAACCATCCCCACTTCTTTAATATTTTAATATTTTAATTCTTCAAGTCTCCAATCTCCATCCATCTCATTGTCTTCTCGTCAATCTCGTCCTTGATGGCGGCAAGCCTCTTGGATTTCTCCGTCAGCGTGCCCACGTCAAGTGTACCGCTGCACAGTGCCTCTTCCGTAGCCTTCTGTTCAGCCTCCAAGTCGGCAATCTCCTTCTCTAAGCGTTCCATCTCCATACGTTCCTTGTATGTCAGCTTTCGGGGCTTGTCCTGGTTGCCGTCCCGCCTGCCTGATGACTTTCCTCCATTGCCCGTGGTCTTCGCCTGTTTCTGTTCCACCTCGCTCTTGGCCTTCAGTGCCGACCACTCGCGATACTGGGTGTAGTTGCCGGGGAAGTCCTTTATCTCGCCGTTGCCCTTGAACACAAGCAGGTGATCCACCACCTTGTCCATGAAATAGCGGTCGTGGCTCACCACAATCACGCAGCCGGGGAAATCCGCCAAATATTCCTCAAGAATCTGTAGCGTGACGATGTCAAGGTCGTTGGTAGGCTCGTCAAGAACCAGGAAATTTGGATTCCTCATCAGCACAGTACACAGATAAAGTTTTCTTCTCTCGCCCCCGCTGAGCTTATATACATAATTATATTGTTGCTCGGGAGTGAACAGGAAATACTGCAACAGCTGCGAAGCCGAGAGTTGCTTGCCTCGCCCGAGGTCAACATATTCGGCAATGTCCGTAATCACGTCTATCACCTTCTGCTGTTCGTCAAACTGCAGTCCCTCCTGCGAGAAATAGCCGAACTTCACGGTCTCACCCACCACGATGTGTCCTTCGTCGGGTTGCACCTTGCCGAGCAGCATCTTGACAAACGTCGATTTGCCTGTACCGTTGTTTCCCACGATGCCCATCTTCTCATAGCGGCTGAAGTTATAGTAGAAGTCCTTCATGATGACCAAGTCGTCGAATGACTTGGATATATACTGGCACTCGAATATTTTCGAACCTATATACACGTTTGATGATTTCAGTCTGAGCAGCCTTTCCTCCATTCTCTGCTTCGCCACCTTCTCCAGTTCGTAGAAGGCGTCCTCGCGGTATTTCGCCTTGTGTCCTCGAGCCTGCGGCTGACGTCTCATCCATTCCAGTTCGGTGCGGTACAAGTTGTTTGCACGGGCTATCTCCGCCCTTTTGTTGTCTATGCGCTCCTGTCTCTTCTCCAGGTAATAGGCATAGTTTCCGCGATATGTATAAACCGTGCGGTCGTCAAGCTCGATTATCATTGAGCACACCCGGTCGAGGAAGAATCGGTCGTGAGTCACCATCAGCAGTGTCTTGTTGCCCCGCGAGAGGAATCCCTCAAGCCATTCTATCATCTCCAAGTCGAGGTGGTTGGTTGGCTCGTCAAGTATCAGCAGGTCGGGTTCGGTGATGAGCACGTTGGCGAGTGCCACGCGCTTCTGCTGGCCTCCGCTCAACTGTCCCATGGGCTGGTTGAGGTCGCGTATCTTCAGCTGCGTGAGCACCTGCTTGGCCTTGAGCACATTTTCCTCCTCGCCCTCGTGGTTGAAGCAGGTTTCGAGCACGGTCTCCTCGGGGTCAAACTTCGGCGTCTGTTCCAGTATGCCCACCTTGATGTCCTTCCTGAAAATGATGCTTCCCGAATCGGGTGAGTCATGGTCGGCAAGCAGTGACAACAGGGTTGACTTGCCCGTGCCGTTCTTGGCAATAAGCCCCACTCTCTGTCCTTGCGCCACCGAGAAGCTGATATTCTCGAACAGCACAAGCGCCCCGAAAGACTTCGTCAGGTTCTGAACGTCCAAAAAAGGTATCTCCGCCATATCTCCACTATGCCTCCTTAAGGCTCTTGTTTATCTCCTCTATATAGTTGAGGATGTCATCCTTGCCTGTTTTCTTCTCGCTCGACGTGATGAACATTCGTGGCAGTTCCTCCCACGTCTCGCTCAGTGTCTTCTCGTATAGTGCCACACTCGCCTTTGTCTTCGTCACGTTGAGCTTGTCAGCCTTGGTGAAGACAATGGCAAAAGGTATGCCGCTCTCGCCCAACCAGTTGATGAACTCCAGGTCTATCTTCTGTGGCTCAAGCCGTATGTCCACCAGCACGAACACATTCACCAACTGTTCACGTTGGAGGATATATCCGCGTATCATCTGGTCGAGTTTCTTTATTTCAGTCTTTGACCTCTTGGCAAAGCCATAGCCGGGCAAATCCACCAAGTACCACTCCTTGTTGATTACAAAGTGGTTGATGAGCAAGGTCTTACCTGGCGTTGCCGATGTCTTTGCCAACTTCTTGTTGTTGCAAAGCATGTTTATAAGACTCGACTTGCCCACGTTCGACCTGCCTATAAAGGCATACTCCGGCTTAGTGTCGGCAGGGCACATCGACACGTTCGGTGCACTGATCGTAAATTCTGCGTTTTTTATCTCCATTGATATGTCTTTAGTTTCAATAAACCCTTGGTCCGAAAATTCTCGTCCCCACTCTCACCATGGTGCTTCCGCACTCCACGGCAATGGGATAGTCATCACTCATTCCCCACGAACGCTCACGAAAATAGTCGGCATCGGCGAAATACTTATGCTTCACTTCGTCGAAAAACCGTCTGGCGGTCATGAACTCTTCTCTTATCTGCTCCTCGTCATCCACATTCGATGCCATCATCATCAGTCCGCATATTCTCACGTTCTTCATCCCGCGCCACTCACCGTCGTCGAGCAACTGTCGGCAGGCGTCAGGTGTGAGTCCGTACTTGGTGTCCTCCTCGGCGATGTGCAGTTCCAGCAGCACGTCAACCACACGGTTGTTCTTCTCAGCCTGCTTCTGTATCTCCTTCAGCAGTTTCAGCGAATCCACTGCGTCAATCATCGAGATATACGGTGCTATGTATTTCACCTTGTTGGTCTGCAGGTGTCCGATGAAGTGCCACTGGATATCCGCGGGCAGTTCCTTCACCTTGCGCGAGAGTTCCTGTTCGTGGCTTTCGCCGAATATGCGCTGCCCCTCACGGTATGCCACCTCGATATACTCGGCGGGGTGAAACTTGCTTACAGCCACAAGTCTCACCCCCTCAGGCAGCATCGAGAGCACGTCCTTTAGATTTCCTTTTACGTCATACTCCATGAGTCGTGTCTCCCACTTGCTTACTGCTGCTCGTATTCGGGCTTGTCGTCCTTTTCCTTCTTCTTGTATTCAAAAACGTCCATTATGGATGTCTCGCTCACGTTGATGGTCTGGTAGTCAATCATCGTGCCGCCCATCACCTCGTCGATGTTCTTGATGGCGGAGTTGATATTTCCGGCATTCACGAGATAGAACACTGATGTTTTCTTTTCCTTGTCAGTCTTCTCGTCGATGGTGATAAAAGCGAGCTTTGTCTTGTACCACTTGTCGGCAAGGTCGTTGTCGGCAAAGAATATCTCCTTGTATGGCGCTATCTTCAGGTCGGCGATTTCTATCTCGCCGCTCACGTATGAAGACATCTCTTCCATTATCCTTTCCTCTGCCTCGCTGAAGCTGAGGGCATCCACGGTATATACTTCCACCACTTTCTTGGGCATACCGTCTTCCATCATCTTTTCGTAACGTACTTTACATTCAAACCAAATTGCTGTTCTACTTCTCATAACTGTTTAATATTTAGTAATTAACCATGCCTGATTTCACTCTCATGGCATATAAATAGGGTGCAAAGTTACAAACTATTTCTTAAACCACCAAGCATTTCCCTGATTATTTTCATTTTAAAAGAAAGGGGGAACTATTCCTGCTCCCCTTTCTGGATACCGTTTTTTTTGAGATTCTTCTTCTTCTCCTCGGTGATCTTGTCGATTATCTGCGAGGCTATCAACTGGCTTTTCTCGTTGGTCAGGTTTGCCTCTCCCGCCAACTTCTGCTGAACCTCTGCCAGTTCCGTGAATATCTTCTTGCTCGAAGCCATGAAGTTCTTCTCGTTCGCACCCATATACTCGGCATTATATACCTTTGACAATATGCGGTCGGCTTCCCTTTCAAACTGCTTGCGGAAGATTTCCTCGCTTTTCTTCGCATACTCCTCATACTGCTTTTTCTTCTCGGGCGGCATGCGGTCGAGCGAATCTCCGCTGATGACTCCCAATTCCATGGCAGGGTCGAAACCGTCGTCGAGCAGGTCATCGGTGGATTGCCTCGGGGCTGGTTTCACATATTCAATCTCGTTGGTCTCGGGTACCATGCCGAAATAGAACCCCACTATACACAGTGCCGCCACCAATGCTATGGCAAACATGGTCAACGAACTGCGCGTGGCCTTAAGTGCTTTCAAGGCTGACCTCATGGCATCCACATCGTTGTATCTTTCCTCCGGGTTTTCCTTTGTCGCCTTCCTCACTAACCGCTTGTATTCCATGGGTATCTCCCCTGTTGAATAAAGCCATTCTATAAACTTGCCGATGGAATACACATCACTGCGCTCGTCGGCAGTGCCGCCTGTCATAACCTCCGGAGCCACGTATGCCGACATGTCACGGTAGATGTCGCCCTGGTCTTTCATATTTATATAATAGGAGCCGTGTGACAATAGCATCAGCTTGTTGTCGCCCACCCTCGCCAACACGTTATCGGGCGAGTAGCAAAGATGATACACTCCCTTCTCGTTAATATATGAGGCAGCGTCGAACAACTGCTTTATGGCATTGTCAAGGAAATCCTTCCTGCCCACAAGCGAAGGAGTGTCGAACAGCAGTTGGGCAAAGGTAGTGAAGCGTCCCTTTTCCACACTGAGCGACTTCGGCTCACCATCCACTGTCTCGCCTATCGCGAAATGAAGCTGGTGGGGCGAGGTCAACCCGGCGTTCTCCTCACATTCTCTCTTCACATCCTCCTGGAAAAGCACACTGTCGGAAAGATGGCGGCGCAAGTCGAGCACATTCTCATACTTAACCCCGTTATGCTTCTTGCGGAACAGTCCTATGGGCAGCAATGCACCCTTGGCTATCTGTACGTTGCCCAATGACAACATCTCTTGATAATTCATATCTTCAATTATTTGTTTTTGAATAAATATTCTGCAAAATTACAACTTTTCCCCGAAAAAACTCAAAAGATGATGAAAAATTATGTTAATCACTAATATTTACCGCCAATAATTTTGCAGTTTGTCAAAAAAGCACTAACTTTGCACCCAAAAAAAGGAAAAATGCCGGAAATTTCAGTTCGTGGACTTGAGATGCCTGAGTCGCCTATCAGAAAGCTCGCACCTCTCGCCGCCGCCGCAAAAAAGCGTGGCACAAAGGTTTATCACCTCAACATAGGACAGCCTGACCTGCCCACACCGAAGGAGGGACTCGATGCGCTTAAGCACATCGACCGCAACATCCTCGAGTATTCACCCTCGCAGGGCTACCTCAGCTACCGCGAAAAACTTGTTGACTACTATCGCAAGTACAACATCAACGTCACCGCCGAGGACATCATCATCACCTCCGGAGGTAGCGAGGCTGTGCTCTTCGCATTCATGTCATGCCTTAATCCGGGCGACGAGATAATCGTGCCCGAACCGGCATACGCCAACTATATGGCTTTTGCCATCTCGGCGGGTGCAAAGATCCGCACCATAGCCACCACCATCGACGAGGGATTCTCACTGCCCAAGGTCGAGAAGTTCGAGGAACTTATCAACGACCGCACACGTGCCATAATGATATGCAACCCCAACAACCCTACGGGCTACCTCTATACACGACGTGAAATGAACCAGATTCGCGACCTCGTCAAGAAGTACGACCTCTATCTCTTCTCAGATGAGGTGTATCGCGAGTATATCTACACAGGCTCTCCGTATATCAGTGCGTGTCACCTTGAAGGAATACAGCAGAATGTCATCCTTATCGACTCTGTCTCAAAGCGTTACTCCGAGTGTGGAATCCGCATCGGAGCACTTATCACCAAGAACGAGGAGGTGCGAAAGGCGGTGATGAAATTCTGCCAGGCCCGCCTCTCTCCTCCCCTCATCGGACAGATTGTTGCCGAGGCATCGCTCGACACTCCCGAGGAATACCTGCGTGATGTATATGACGAATATGTGGAAAGGCGCAAATGCCTTATCGACGGTCTCAACCGCATCCCCGGTGTCTATTCCCCCATACCTATGGGTGCCTTTTACACCGTGGCTAAGCTGCCTGTGGATGACAGCGAGAAATTCTGCCGCTGGTGTCTCTCTGAGTTTGAATATGAGGGCGAGACGGTCATGATGGCTCCCGCATCCGGTTTCTACACCACTCCCGGTGCAGGCTACAACCAGGTGCGCATTGCTTACGTCTTGAAGAAGGAAGACCTTGTAAGGGCTCTTGTGGTGCTTCAGAAGGCATTGGAGGCATATCCCGGAAGAGTGGATAAATAAAGGGAGCTTTAAGGAGTTAAGGGAGTTAAAGGACAAATGTTTAAAACTTGGTAACTCCATAAGGAAACGAAAAAGACTATTGTCTTTAACTCCATTAAACTCCTTTAACTCCTTTAACTCCAAAATTAAGAATAAAATTTAAATAGATGAACCTGTCGTTTTTTATTGCAAAGAGAATCTACGGTGACAAGGGCGACCGCCGAAAGGTGAGCCGGCCTGCCATACACATAGCCACGGCGGGAGTGGCTATAGGACTCGCCGTGATGATACTCACCGTCTCTGTGGTATTAGGATTCAAGCACACCATTCGCGACAAGGCGATTGGTTTCGCCGGACATATACAGGTGGAGAATTTCCTCACCATGCAAAGCTCCGACCCATATCCTATC
>JALFIX010000216.1 GCA_022775105.1 Prevotella sp.
AGGAATGTCTCACGGACAATAACCGTGTGTTCAATAGCGACATGGTGTTGTTCTACCTCCGAAATTATGTGATGTACGGGGATTCACCGGAAGTGATGCTCGACCCGAACACCAAGACCGACTACAACAAGCTGAAGAATCTGATACGTCTTGACAAGTTGGACGGCGACCGCAAGGGCATATTGCGCAAAATTGCCGAGGAAGGCGAAATTGTGTCGGAGGTGCTCCCGTCTTTTCCTGCCTACCAGTTGATAAGGCCCCGTATGTTCGTCAGCCTTCTGTTCTATTACGGCATGTTGACAATCAAGGGCACCAAGGGCGCACGCCCCATACTTGCCATACCGAACAACAATGTGAGGATGCAGTATTACAATTTCCTTATGGAGGAATACGACAAGCGGTGCAGCATTGAGGTTAGCGAGCTTCAGGACGGTTTCGACAGTATGGCATTTGACGGCAATTGGCATGATGCCCTGCAATACATGTGCGACTGCTACAAGCAGCTGTCCTCAGTGCGCGATTCTATCGAGGGCGAGCGCAACATCCAGGATTTCTTTATGGCATATCTCAGCCTGTGTAACTATTATATAACAGCTCCCGAACTGGAGCTGAAGCACGGGTATTGCGACTTTTTCCTTCTTCCCAACATGACGCATTATCAGTCGAAGCACAGCTACATCCTCGAACTGAAATACTTGTCGAAGTCAGATTATACAGAAAAGAATGCCCAGGAGCAATGGGACGAGGCTGTTGAGCAAATCAACGGCTATGCAGTGGCCCCGAGGGTGGAAGCCTTGCGCCAGGGCACACAGCTCCACAAGATCATTATCCAGTTCTGTGGTTGGGACATGATTAAGATGAGGGAAGTGTAAGTTCCAATAAACTCAAATAAGCAATGGAACAAGACAACATTAGCGAGATATTCAGTTATGAATGGAGTCTGATGATTCCACTGGGCGGAAAAACATAAGCATATAAATGGGAGTTACCAATCGGTTTTCGCCGCTTTTCCAACCTGTTTTAGGCGGATTTCTGCCACTTTTCCAACTTTTGGCGTTGCAAAAGTAACATTTTTATTTCGAATAACCAAGAAAATATAAGGAAACTTGCAAAAATTGGGACATTATTTTCGCGTCACCCACTCCTTGGGAGTCATGCCAAGGCGGTCGCGGAAAAGGTTATACAGTTGGGAGCGGGAAGAGAAACCGCAGGATGCTGATATTGCCTCATTGCTGTATTCCGGATGTTCAAGCAACATTCTCTTGGCTACCTCCAAGCGTATGTCGGAAAGCCATACACGGAATGTGGTGTTAAGCCGCTGCTCAAAATAGTCGGTAAGGTCGCGGCGGCTTACGCTGATGCACGCCGAAAGAGTCACTAACGAAACATCGCGCTCCTGATAACCATTCTTGCCAACCCACATATCCAACCTGCGCTCAATCTCCAAAGAACGTTCAGCGGATAATAATGTCTTCACAGGCTCCACTGACGGTTCGTCGTCAACAGTGCGAAGCATGGAAGTGTTGAAACCGAGGCTGACGAAGATTACGACAAACCAAAGGATAACTATATAATAAATCGGGCCAAAAACCCACAATACCTCGATGGAAACGATGGAAAACGGCAAAAAGACACCCATCAGACACAACAGGTAAAAACCGGAGCGGATATAACTGACATAAGAACGAAGGTCGGAACTGGTGGCAGCCTCCACCCTGTGATAGGTGCGGCGGATTTCACGCATCGGGATGAAGATAAAGAAGACCATACAAGCCAAAAACAGCGAATCCATCGCATAAAGGAAGACTCCGAGATGGAAACTGTCCATAACCGAACATCCAATCAGGAACAACATCAGAATCAACAAATAGCCACACACGCCCACATACAGGAATTTCTTCAGCATGTCACGCCCGCACTCCAAGTTGGCAACGGCATAACAGAAAAGGAATGCCGCCGGAGCGTAAAACAGTATGTTGAAGGCGGCACCGACATCATCACCGCTCGCCCTCAGGTCGAACGTCATCTGAAGGACATAATGCAAGGCAAGTATAGACATCGCACTGACGAGCAACCAGCGCGACTTCTCATATTGGGCAAACTGCTCCCTGACGTAATTCCTGGCGAACACAAGAAACATTGTCATCACTAAATTGATTAGCATGCACCCAAACTGGAATATAAACAATGAATTACCTTCCATAGTTCCTGTTTTTGGTGCAAAAATACAAATTATTCCTTAAACCCCCAAAACTTTTAATCGAAAAGATATAAAAAAAGACAAAAAAGCCGCAGGGCGAGACCCACGGCTTGTCAATGGAATTGATATGGTGATTTTTTGTGTTACATTTGTGGTGCAAAATTAGCAAGTTTATTAGACAAAAAAGACAAAATAAATAAAAAACATGTCCAATTCGTGGGAATTGGACATACAATTGATAGGAAATGGACAAGAATGATTTCATTTATTGATGTATTTCCGGTTCTTGCCCACAACAATCTCTTTCTATGCAAGAAGACTTTCCTTTTCGTCTCATTTGGCAGCAGATTCGTAGCCTCCACCCGATGGAATCGGTAAATATGAAACATAAAGACAAAAGAAAGAAACGGTTATATTCGTGATTTAGGGGAAAAAACACTAACTTTGCAACCGAAATAATCAATAACCAAATATTAACTATGATTAAAATGAGAAAACTGTTCATCGCAGCCTTTGCCCTAATGGCATCTGTTGCACTTGCCAACGACAACGGCAATCCCAAACCACATGCCGAAGTGGAAGCGGGCGGCAATGTATGCCGCATCACCTTCTACACCCCCGACATTGTGCGCGTGACTAAGCATCCCGTAGGCACCACCGCTCCCCAAACCAGGAGCGAGGTCATCACCATGACCCCAACAGCCTCCCTCCCCATCACCGTCAGCCCTAATGCTTCAACCGTCAGGTTGAAGTCCTCCTCCCTCCAGGTCACCATCGACCGCCGCACCGGTCTGCTCTCCTTCGCCTCCACAAACGGCAAGGCCCTCCTGAAGGAAAAGGCCACCACATTCGAGCCTCGCACCGAGGGCACCGACAAGGGAAGATTCATCGTCACCCAGACCTACCAACTCGACAAGGATGAGCCTATCTACGGTCTCGGCACTGTGCAAGACGGCCGACTCAACCGCCGCAATCTCAGCAAGCATGTCGAGCAATCCAATCTCGAGGACTTTCAGAACGTGATACAGTCGGTGAAGGGATGGGGAATATATTGGGACTCCTATAGCCGTGCCCACTTTGAGGACAACGCCAACGGCATGACATTCAGAGCCGAGGTGGGCGACTGCTCCGACTATTACTTCATGTACGGCAAGAACGCCGACGGTGTGAACACATGTATGCGCCAGCTATCGGGCGACGTACCAATGTTTCCACTGTGGACCTTCGGCTATTGGCAATGCCGCGAGCGTTACAAGTCATCAAAAGAACTGATGGAGGTGGTGGATAACTATCGCCGCCTGCAAGTGCCACTCGACGGTATCATCCAGGACTGGCAGTACTGGGGCAACAACTACCAGTGGAATGCGATGGACTTCCTCTCAGAGCAATTTACCGACAGCAAGCAGATGATTGACTTTGTACACAAGAACAATGCCCATATCATGATTTCCATCTGGGCGAGCTTCGGTCCGATGACACAACAGTATCGAAAGCTCGACGAGAAGGGATTGCTCTTCAACTTCCAGACATGGCCGCAGAGCGGACTGTCGCACATCTGGCCTCCACGCATGGATTATCCCTCGGGAGTAAGGGTGTATGACGCCTATAGCCCCGTGGCACGTCAGATATATTGGGATCATCTGAAGACACTCTTCAACTATGGCATAGACGCATGGTGGATGGACTCTACCGACCCTGACTTCTTCAATGCCAACGACACTGACTACGAACATCTCACAGCAATGGGTTCGTGGCGCAGTGTGCGCAATGCCTTCCCTCTCATGACTGTGAAGGGAGTATATGACAAGCAACGCCGCACATCCGAGGACAAGCGAGTGTTCATCATGACCCGCTCGGCTTTTGCCGGACAGCAGCACTATGGTTCTGGTCTATGGTCGGGCGACGTGGCCTCAACATGGGACATGCTGCGCAAGCAGGTGCCCGCAGGACTCAACTACACCATGACGGGATGTCCCAACTTCAACTCCGACATAGGTGGTTTCTTCTGTGGCTCATATAACACCAACGGACCTGGTTCGGCTCCACGCAATCCGCAATATCAGGAGCTTTACGTGCGCTGGTTGCAATATGGCTTGTTCTGCCCCGTATTCCGCAGTCACGGAGCCGATGCACCTCGCGAGATTTATCAGTTTGGCAAGAAGGGCGAGCCAATCTATGATGCCATTGAGAGCACCATCCGTCTGCGCTATCGCCTCCTACCTTATTTATATAGTACGGCATGGCAGGTGACATCAGCCAACGAGAGCTATCTGCGCGCCCTTGTATATGACTTCGCCGCCGACAAGCGCACATGGGATATGGGCGACGAGTTTATGTTCGGACGCTCTATCCTCGCCACTCCTATCCTCAACCCGCAATACACCGAGGAGAAGATATTCAACGAGGACGCAATGAGCGGATGGGACAACAAAGAATTAAAGGATGAAAATATTAAAATATTAAAATACGATTTCTCTGAGCAGAAGACCGTGACGAAATATTTGCCGAAGGGAGCCGACTGGTATGAGTTCTATACCGAGAAGCTCTATAAGGGCGGTCGCGATGTCACCATCACCTCTACTATCGACCGTGCCGCCATGTTCGTGAAGGCGGGCAGCATCCTACCCTTCGCCCCTGTGATGCAGTATGCTCAGGAGAAGCAGTGGGACAACCTCGACATCGTGGTTTATCCCGGCAAGGATGCCGTTTTCACACTCTATGAGGACGAGGGCGACAACTACAACTACGAGCGCGGAGTTTATTCCACAATAACAATGAAATGGAACGACAAGAAGCGCACGCTTACCATAGAAGACCGCCAGGGCGAGTTCCCGGGAATGTTACAACAGCGCACCTTCAACGTCCGCACTGTTGGCACAGACAATACACAGACTCTGAAATACTCTGGAAAGGCAGTAAGTGTAAACATGTAATCATAAATAAAGCTCCTACCAAAATGGCAGGAGCTTTATTATTTACATTATTATAATAATATCAATTTATCTTATATACCTTTTCCTTACCATTGAATGTACATTTCACGGTGGCTCTACCGTCAACAATCTTGCCTATCTTGATATCCACGTTTCCTCCATTGGCAGTTGCCTTGATTACCGACTTGTCGGTGAGCGGGGCATATACCTGATAATGAGTGAGGTCCATAAGTCCATTCACATTTGTGGAGAATAAAGGCTTGGTGGGCATGTCCAACTTCTTTCCGTCAACAGAGATGGTAACTGTGGGAACGGCGGGGCGCTGGCAGGGCTTGCCTGTCTTGGCGAAACCGATGCCGTGGAAGTCAACGAGAGGCTCATTGCCTGCACCCTCTACCACGAGATAAACGGCATGCTTGCCCGTGAGTCCCTCTACGGCGGGCACTGCTACCTCATAGGTCTTAGCCTCCTTGGCTGCATTGGCAGGAACATTCACAACAGCGATTTCCTTGCCGTTCCAAGTGGAATTGGCATACGGACCATCGAGCATCACACGCACACGGAAGGCTCCCTTGCCCTTGGATGTCATATTGATGCAGAACTTGGTATTGTCACCCTGCTTTGTTCCCTCGAAGGGGTTGATACCCTTGGTGTGTTGGGTAAGACCGCCGAAACCGAAGTACTTGAAACCAACCACTCCACCGTTCTTCACTCCCGTGAGGTCCATACTGTTGTTCCAAACGTCGAAGTTATCCTGCATCCACTGCTGGTCGCTCATGTAGCAAGCTATTCCGGCTGAGTAATAAGCGTAGGGAGGAAGTCCGAAGATATTGAATCCCTCACTCGTCACCTCGGCACCTGTGTATTTCATTCCGTCGGAAGCCTCGGCAGTCCACTCGTTGTTCTTGGTGTATGGGTCATAACCCACGATACGCACCTTTCCGCCCTTTGCCACTGGTTTCTTGTCCCACTCAATCTTCACGGGAGCAACCATCGCCTGACGTGCAAAACCGAAACCGCGGGGAGGACGATGATAGAAGACATACCACTGACCGTTGATTTCCTGCAATGAGCCATGGGTGTTATGGGCAGCATTCATGCCGACAAGATGTGTTCCGTCCTCATTGGGAACAACACCGCGTGAGTCAACCAACACGCCGCCTGAACGCCAGGGGCCAAGGGGAGAATCGCCGTAGGCATAGCGAAGGGCTGAGTTGGTGGAACCAAGACCGTAGTCGGGACCGCTATAACCCGAGAACACCATCACATACTTGTTGCCCACCTGACGGATGCTCGATGCCTCGAAAAAGTTGAACTCTCCGGGGTTCTGACCCTTATAGAGGGCGGGATACTGTGTGCCTTCGGGGTCGCGGATTACGCCATAACGCTCACTGGCAGGGATAAAGTAGTCGCGAATCTCTGTTCCCGGACGCACGGCATACATATTGTCCTGGTCAAGCTCAAAAGCGGTGGAATGACGGAAACCATAGAAGACGTATGCACGGAAACCGCGGGCATAGTCGGGGTCTTTCTTGTTTGTGATATTCTCTACAAACACTGACGGGTCGAAGTCTATTATCGAACCATCTACACAGGCTGTACCGTCGGCATTGAGGTTGACGGGAGTGAAAGGCCCGTCGGGACGGTCGCCCTTGCACACCATCGGCACTCTGCGCCATCCGCGTGAGTGGGGATAGAGCCAGTAGGTCTTCTTGCCTGTGGTCTTGTCCTTCACCTCCACAAGGTCGGGAGCGAACATGGTGTCCCACTTGCCATTAACGTAATGACTGAACACCGGTCCCTCGTCGCGCCAGTTAGTGAGGTCTTCCACGGGTGCCGACCAGATACGGATGTCATTACCGCAATACTCAGTGAATTTCACATCATGCGAGCCAATGATATAGGCACGCAACTTGCCGGGATTATCGGGATCCTCAAACACGCGAGGCTCTCCGTCGGGCAAGTGCTCCCAAAGCGGGAGATAGGGGTTCTGGGCTGTAGCCAGAGTTGCAACCATTGACAAAGCTGCAATAATCAGTTTCTTCTTCATAGAATTTTAATATTTCAATTTTTCAATCTTTCAATTTTTCATAATGGAACCAGTCAACATCCACGTATCCGCCCTTTTTCTTTGTGGCATAGTTGAAGATGGCAAACTTGGAGCCCATGAAGAAGCGGCGATAGTCGAATATCATCTTGTAGTCGCTCAGCACCTTTGTCCAGTTCTCACCGTCTATACTATAATATAAGGTGGCGAGGTCTTTTCCCGGACGGAAGTCGGCGTCAATGCGGAAATATACATCCTTGGTCTTCTTGTCAAGCTCTTTGCTATAAGCCTCAGTGATTGCAACATCGGTGATGAGCTTCTCCTTGTCGGTCATCTTACAGCTCTGGCTTTCGGCAACGAGGAAAACCTTCTTGCCCAGTTTCTTCACCTGGACAACACCGGCATCACCGTTGAAGGCACTGAATCCAGCCACGTCGCCGTCCTTCATCTTGGATATGTCCATCTTGACAATACCCTTACATCCGGGACCTTCCATCCTCTGTGTCAGTGAATTGGGAGCGAGATAGAGATTAGGAGCCACCCTGCTGGTCTTGAGTCGCATGAATCCCGGACGCTCAGTGAGCGACCATGCGTCGTTAATAGGATTATGGTTCCACTGCCAGTCGATATTCATCTTGTCGGAATCAAACTCGTCGCTCGATACAATCTGTCCGCCGTCATATCCTCCCATCGGTTTGCCCATATATGTGGGAATCTTTCCGTTCTCGTCGCCAAGCATAGGCCATCCGTCCTTCCATGTGCAAGGCATGAGAGTAAGCACTCGACCCACTCCGCCACGGTCCTGGAAGATTACGCCATACCAGTTGCCCTTGCCGTCATCTACGATTGTTCCCTGTCCGGCATAGGGGAATCCTCCGAATTTAGATTCCAGTATCACCTTCTTCTCGTATGGACCCTGGATATTGTCGGCACGATACACCACCTGACGGCGGGGTTTGTCATGAGGCCATGAAATCATGATGAGATAATACTTGCCGTTGTGCTTGATGACACGGCTGCCTTCGAGCAGTCCTTTCTCCTCAGCATCACGCTCGAACACCTTGCCGCTCAGTCCGCCTTCCTTCACACCGCTCAGGTCGGGCAGCAGTTCCTTCATCTCACCTGTGCCGTAGAACACGTAAGCCCTGCCGTCATCGTCGAAGAAGAGCGAGGCGTCATGGAAATGAGGAATGCGCGAATGAAGTGTCCATCCCTCGCGCGGGTCTTTGGAGGTATAAACATATCCCTTATACGGAGCATCGTTGGGAGAGAAATATATGTAATACAAACCGTTATGGTATCTCAGTGATGTTGCCCACTGACCGCGACCATACACAGTACCCTCCTGCATGTCATACTTGGGAGTGTCGTGGAGCGAGGGGAACACATAACTAACTGTCTTCCAGTTTACGAGGTCCTTGGAGTGCATCACGGGAGCACCGGGCATGAGGTGCATGGTGGTTGACACGAGCCAATAGTCATCACCAACACGGATGACATCTGGGTCGGGCACGTCAGCCCACATCATCGGGTTCTTGAATCCGCTCTGCACCGACAGCACCTTCTCAGCAAAACGCTTGCCGATGATACGATAACCCTCGGCGGTATAGTGGAGCGAGTCCTTGGCACAGGGGCAGTCCTTGGACGACACGACATGAGCCGTGGGAATCACCTCTGGCAACTTGTTGATTATCGCATTATGGGCGGCACAACGACCTCCCACAGCCTCGCTCACCACCTCACCGGCAAAGAGAGGCACGTCGTTGGCATTAAGACCGAGGTCGGCAAGCAGGTTCTCATACACCTTCTTCACCTTCTCGGGCCAGTCCTGCTGACCGGTGTTTGTCTCGCCCTGAAGCATAAGCATACCTTTGATCACTCCCTGCTTTTTGGCAATCTTTGCCAGTTCGACGAGACGTGCGTATGGATTGTCGTCATAGTCCTTGGTCATATTCTTCATCCACTGCGGCTGCTTTTCGAGATAAGAGGCATAGTTATACTTGTCGAAAAGCTCGATGCCGCATCCACCGATGGCAACGTTAATCACTCCCACCTTGATGTTCTCGGGCAGTCGCTGCACCATCTGGCGACCGAAATAGTCGGCGGGTGTCAGTCCCGTATAGGGACGGCAAAGTGGCGGCACGGCGGTATGCCATTCGCCTTTTTTCCAACCCAACTTCTCATTGTCCATGGATGCCATCGACACAAATCTCGGACTTACGCCCTCGGTGTCCTGCTGCTCAAAGCGGGCATTACCCTCCATGTTCGACTGTCCAAAACACAGGTAAATGTAGAAATTCTCGTCCTGCGCCTTCACGGTAGCAACAGACCAAAGAGCCAGGACAGCAATAAACAGTTTCTTCATATCAATAATAAAATGTTTTACGTTTCTTTCTTTGGTGCAAAATTAGCCAATTATTTCCGAATGGACAAATCAATACGTTGCATATACTTGTGATTTTGTATCATTTTATCGCATACGTCGCATTTTATCGCCATTTATTTGGTTTTTCGGGGAATAATGACTAATTTTGCACACGAATAACAGAATAACATTATCAGAAACATTCATTCATAGAATATGAAGAAAACTACCTTACTACTGCTAACCGCACTGTGTATTGCCCTCGGCACTGATGCCGCAACGGGCAAGTATCGTCAGAAACTGACATTTGACCGCGACTGGTATTTCCAGCTCTGCAAGGACCGCGAGGAAGTGAAACATGTACTTAACTCATTGGACGTGCAGGACGTTAGGCTTGGGGACACGGGAAAGAAAGCGGAGAAAACAAAAGTGACGCACGACACCGAACCCGAACAGGCTCAGGTGACGGCGAGTGAAGTTACCCAGGCTACCGCCAAAGCAGGAGTCGGGGACGGGGTATTCCGTACCGTTAGCGTTACGCATGACTGGAGCATAGAGTTGCCTTTTGACCCGCAGATGGGTGGCTCGGCGGGGTATCTCGCCGGAGGACAGGGTGTGTATTACAAGGACTTTGTATTGCCATCTTCGGTGAGGAAGTTCGGAAGGATTGACGTGGTCTTCGACGGGGTGTATCACAGGGCTACCGTGTGGATTAACGGACACAGGCTCGGACATCATGTCTATGGTTATACGGGATTCTCATTTGATATTTCACCTTATTTAAATATAAAGGGTAAGAACAGGATCGTGGTGCATGTTGACAGGGAGGAACAGTCGCGATGGTACACCGGGTCGGGGATATACCGCCACGTGTGGATAATGACACGGGGCAATGAGCATATCAAGGAGAACGGGGTATTTGTGCAGGCAAAGGGCGACGGAAGCGTCTTTGTGAAAGCGGAAATGGACGGAATGCTGGAGCGACCCGGTGCTTTTTCTTTTTCTCATACGATATATGACGGGGAGAAGGCTGTGGGGGCTTTTACCGGGGAGAGCTTTGTGCTGAAGGGAGCGAAGACCTGGAGCACGGAGAGTCCGGCAATGTACCGCCTTGTGACGAGAGCCAAGAAGGGAGGCAAGGTAGTTGATGAGGTGGAGACCTGGTTCGGATTCAGGGATATCCGCTTTGACGCTAATACCGGGTTCTGGCTCAACGGCAAGAACATGAAACTCAAGGGCATGTGCCTGCATCAGGATGCGGGCAGTCTTGGAGTGGCAGTGCCTGACGAGGTGTGGCTCCGCCGACTGAAGGCTCTGAAAGGCATAGGTTGCAATGCAATCCGCTGCTCGCATAATCCGCCTTCGCCGGAGTTCCTCACCATGTGCGACACACTCGGTCTGTTGGTCCTCGACGAGGCTTTCGACAAATGGAAGTCTGGATATTACGAACCGTTCTATGATGACAATGCCCACGGCGACATTGCCGACATGGTGCTGCGCGACAGAAATCATCCTTCGGTGATTGTGTGGAGCATCGGCAATGAGGTGAGCGAGGCATGGAAGACAGACGACGTGGGAGTGAACCGTGCCCGTGAACTGAATGACATTGTCAAGATACTCGACCCTACACGCCCCACCATGGTGGCATGCCAACAGGGTTTTGCCGACAAGTTTGGCGACGTGACCGACCTTGTGGGATATAACTATCTTGAGAACAGAATGATTGCCGACCACAAGCGTCATCCCAATCGCAAGATGTTCGTGGCAGAGGCATTCGTATATTACTCGGGATTGAGAGAGGAAGTGGTAAGGGACTTTGTCGAGTACAATCCCTGGAACTACGTAAAGGACAATGATTTCATAGCCGGCTCATTCGTATGGGCAGGAGTGGATTATCTTGGAGAGTCTTCCCCATGGCCCGCAAAGGGCTGGTGCTCGTGCCCATTCGACATGACTCTGAAAGAGCGTCCGCAGGCAGCCTTCTATCATCCCGCGTGGAACCCCGATAAAGATTATCTCAAACTCGTGGTGCGCGACAACTGTTTCGACCAGGCTATAGGAACGGACCATTGGCAATATCCGCCGATGGCAGACACATGGGACTTGCCATATACCGACTCGCGCTGCGTTGAGGTGAGATGCTATACCACCTGCGACTCAGTTCAGTTCTTCTTCCCGATGTGGAGCAATCCGCAGTTGCCGCTGAAACCGCGTGTCACTGCCGACTATCCCGACAACTGCATCACCATCCAGTTGCCGGCACGCCAAGGCAAGGTGCTCGCCGTGGGATATAAGGGCGGCAAGGAGGTGATGCGCGACTCGCTGATAAACCACGGACCTGTGGCTGACGTGCGACTTGATGCCGACTACACGACACTCTCCACCATGGCACCGGATTTCTCGATGGAATCGGCGAAAAACACCGTTAGCCACATCCGTCTCACCCTCGTTGACAAAGACGGACTCATCCAGCAGATGCAGCCAAGGAAGTTCCGCGTGGAGGTGGAAGGACCGATAAGACTGCTTGGTGTGGAGACTGGCGACATGCGACGCAAGGAGTCGTGGCGCACCACCGAACTCGACACATATTTCGGCGAGGGACTCGTGCGACTGCAATCCACCACAGAGGCAGGCAAGGCACAAGTAAAAATATACGTTGAAGGCTTCGACAAACCCTTTGTCAAGGAGTTAACCATACTTGCTATTAAGTGAATAGATTAAATTGAACACAAAGACACAAAGAAACGAAGATTATATTTAGTAAGCGAAAATTCTTTGTTTCTTCGTGTCTTTGTGTTTATAATTATACCAGCGGAATAGTTACCTAACCATACTATGATACATAATTTATATTAAAAGATACAATTTTGTTGCTCTTTCTCGATAAAAAGCGGTAATTTTGCAGACGTTATCCAACAACAACCGTATAATTAAAGAGTAAGAACAACAATAATGTATCAAAAATGAAAAAACTATTTATCCTTTGCACATCGCTGATGGTGAGTTTCACGACGATGGCACAAGACTTGAAACTATGGTATAGTCGCCCTGCCGAGCAGTGGACGGACGCATTGCCCATAGGTAATTCCCGTATGGGTGCAATGGTGTTTGGCGGCGTAGAACAGGAAACCCTCCAACTCAACGAGGAGACATTCTGGTCGGGTGGTCCTCACAACAATCTCAACCCCAAGGGACGCTATGCCCTCGACCAAATCCGCCAGCTCATCTTCAACGACAAGTTCAAGGATGCCCACAAACTGATTGACGACAACTTCAACACCCCGCAAAACGGTATGAGGTATCTGCCATTAGGCAACCTGAAACTAAACTTCAAATATCAGACCGGGACCGCAACCCTCCCCCTCGGGGGAGACGGAGGGGGGCTCGGGCTTGGGCTTTATTACCGCGACCTTAACCTCGAAAACGCCACTACCACTGTGAGGTATAAGGTGGGCGACGTGGAATACACCCGCACTGCCTTTGCTTCCATGACCGACAATGTGATAGTGATGCGCATTGAGGCGAGCAAGAAGGGAGCACTGTCGTTTAATCTCGGATATGACTGTCCGGCAGAACTGAAACCCGTGATTAGCGTCAAGGGCAACCAGCTGACCATGCGCTGCGAAGGTGTGGAACAGGAACAGGTTCCCGCCGCCCTCAATGCCGAATGTCGCGTTGTGGTGAAGGCTGACGGCAAGGTGACACCCGCAGGAGAGAAGAACGCCGCCTCATCCATAGACATCAACCGTGCCACAGTTGCCACGATATACATCATCGGTGCCACCAACTTCGTCAACTATCACGATGTGTCGGGCAATGCCTCAAAGCGTTGCGAGACGATGATGAAGGCAGCATTGAAGAAGTCATACGAGAAGTTGCTCGCCGACCATATCGGCAAGTACTGCGAGCAGTTTGACCGTGTACACCTCGACATCCCCGCGACAAAGGCTTCGGAGGCAGAGACCGACGTGAGAGTGAAGAAGTTCAACGAGACCGATGACCTCAACCTCATCTCCCTACTATATCAATACGGCCGCTATCTGCTCATCTCGTCGTCGCAGCCTGGCGGTCAGGCTGCCAACCTCCAAGGAATATGGAACGGAAGTATGCACGCACCTTGGGACAGCAAATACACCATCAACATCAATGCCGAGATGAACTACTGGCCTGCCGAGGTGGCAAACCTCAGCGAGTGTCACGACCCATTCTTCTCATTGGTGAACGACCTTGCCACCACCGGTGCCGAGGCAGCAAAGACATTGTATGGCGCAAACGGTTGGGTTGCTCATCACAACACCGACATCTGGCGAATATCAGGACCCGTGGATGGCGCTCACTACGGCATGTGGCCCAACGGCGGAGCCTGGGCGGCACAGCATCTGTGGCAGCATTACCTCTTCACAGGCGACAAGGATTTTCTGCGCAAGTACTACCCCGTACTCAAAGGTTCGGCTGATTTCTTTATGAGCCACCTGACCAAACATCCGAAATACGGATGGCTCGTAACGGCTCCGTCGATGTCTCCCGAACACGGCTATCGCGGCGCGGGAACAAGCATCACGGCAGGTTGCACCATGGACAACCAGATAGCATTTGATGCCCTCAACTCCACATTGCTCGCCACAAAGGCATTGGGCGGAAACTCGCAGTACGTGGATTCGCTGATGCACACCCTCGCCCTTCTGCCTCCCATGCAGATAGGCCGTCATAACCAGGTGCAGGAGTGGCTTGTGGATGCCGATGACCCAAAGGATGGACACCGTCACATATCACATCTCTACGGACTCTATCCGAGCAACCAGATTTCTCCCACCCAGTCTCCACTGCTCTTCCAGGCTGCCCGCAACACACTCATCCAGCGTGGCGACATGGCTACGGGATGGAGCATAGGATGGAAAATCAACTTCTGGGCACGTATGCTCGACGGCAACCATGCCTTTAACATCATACGCAACATGCTCTGTCTGTTGCCAAGCGACGCCGTGGCAAAGGAATATCCCAACGGCAGGACTTACCCCAACCTCTTCGATGCCCACCCGCCCTTCCAGATTGACGGAAACTTCGGTTTCACGGCTGGTGTATCGGAGATGCTGTTGCAGAGTCACGACGGTGCGGTGCATCTTCTTCCCGCCTTGCCTGAGCAGTGGAAGAAGGGTAGCGTGAAGGGACTCGTGGCTCGCGGTGCATTCGTGGTGGATATTGAGTGGGACGGTTCACAACTGTCAAAGGCACGCATCATCTCGCGTCGTGGCGGAACACTCCGCCTGCGTTCTTTCGTCCCGCTACATGGCGAAGGATTGAAGGCTGCCTCAGGCACATGTCCCAACGAGCTTCTCGCTCCCGCAGCCATCAAGCAGCCGAAGGTGTCCGACGAGATTCGTCCGCAGTCACCTATCATCCCCAAGGTGTATGAATATGACATTGAGACAACACCAGGACAAATTATTAATGTAATGAGATAATGAGAAAGATAGTATTTGGACTATTGACATTTGCCACTGCAATGACGGCAGGGGCTGAGACGAGAGAGATAGTCAGTCCTGACGGAGGACTGAAAGTATGTGTTAGCGATGATGGCGGCAAGGCATCATACACGGTGAGCCTCAACGGCGTGACTTGCATAGAGACCTCACCTCTTGGTCTTGTCCTTAACTTTGCCGACTACACATCCGGACTGAAAATGGCCCGGGGTGAGGCACAGAAGACCGTGGATGTTGACTACACCCTGCGCAACATCAAGCGTAGCCATGTCAGCCACAAGGCTTCGGAGATGACCATCCCGTTCACAAAGGACGGCAAACCGGTATTCGACCTTTTGATGCACGTATCAGACAACGACGTGGCATTCAAGTATCGCATTCACCCACAAGGCGAGACGCAGGTGGCAGTGGTGAAGGAGGAAAAGACGGGATTCACCCTTCCTGAAGGAACCACCACATTCCTCTGTCCGC
Source organism: Prevotella sp. (assembly GCA_022775105.1). Taxonomy (GTDB): domain Bacteria; phylum Bacteroidota; class Bacteroidia; order Bacteroidales; family Bacteroidaceae; genus Prevotella. Next base: position 15,497 of record JALFIX010000216.1, read on the forward strand.
AGAGTGCCCCTATGCAGGGATTCGCACGCACATCACCAAGCTACGAGACAAACTACACCCTCGATGACAATATGGGCAAGAACGGATGGGGAAACGGATATTCGTTTCCGTGCCTGTTTAAGGTACAGCCCCCCCAAGCCCCCCGAGGGGGGATGTCCAATGCGGCATGGGTACTGATTTCCGAAACTGGCATTGACGGCTCATATTGCGCTGGTCGCCTCCTTTGCGCAGCCAATTCCCCCCTCGGGGGGACAGGGGGGGCTGGGGCTTCCTATTCTATCGGCCAGCCCCAACCCGGCGAGATGAACGGAGCGGGTTCCACCTCTCCTGCCATTGCACTACCGGGCTGCACTCCTTGGCGCACGATTACCGTTGGTTCATCACTTGCCCCTATTGTCGAGACAACCATCCCCTTTGATGTAGTGAAGCCAAAGTATGCCGCAAAGCAGGAGGCACAGTATGGACGTGGCTCATGGAGCTGGATTATAGGTATGGACCCTTCGTGCAACTTCAACGAGCAGAAGAGGTATATTGACTTCTCTGCCGCAATGGGCTATGAGAGCGTGCTAATCGATGCACTGTGGGACACGCAGATTGGACGTGAGAAGATTGCCGAACTGGCACGCTATGGAAAGTCGAAGGGTGTAGCCCTTTATCTGTGGTATAACAGCAACGGCACATGGAACGACGCTCCTCAAGGTCCCCGTCATCTGATGGACAAGTCGCAGGCACGTCGTGCCGAGATGGCTTGGATGAAGAGTATCGGCATACGCGGTATAAAGGTGGATTTCTTCGGAGGCGACAAGCAACCTATGATGCAGCTCTATGAGGATATCCTCGCAGATGCCAACGACTACGGACTTCTCGTGATTTTCCACGGCTGCACCCTGCCCCGCGGTTGGGAGAGGATGTTCCCCGCATACGCTGCCTCCGAGGCTGTACTCGCAAGCGAGAACCTGCATTTCTCACAGGGCATGTGTGATGCCGAGGCAAAGAACGCCTGCATCCATCCTTTCATCCGTAATACTGTAGGTTCAATGGACTTCGGCGGTTCCACGCTCAACAAGTTCTACAATGCCAACAACAAGAGCGGTTCGCAGCGCAAGACCTCCGATGTCTTTGCCCTTGCCACTGCCATCATGTTCCAGAGTCCCGTGCAGCATTTCGCCCTTGCCCCGAACAATCTTGAGGATGCCCCGTCATGGGCTATCGACTTCATGAAGAACGTGCCCACCACATGGGACGACGTGAAATTCATCGACGGTTATCCCGGCAAATACTGCATCCTCGCCCGTCGCACCGGCGACAAGTGGTATGTAGTGGGAATCAATGCGCAGGAGTCTCCCGTAAAGATCAAGCTCTCCCTCCCGATGTTCGAGGCAGGCAGCCAGTTGAAGCTTTACTCTGATACAGAAAAGCTTGAAGGCTCTGTAAAAACCTTCAAGCTCTCCAAGAAAAAGGAAGTCCAGATTTCAATCCCCTGCAACGGAGGATTGGTTGTTGTCAATTAATAGTTGACTCAACTTTCGGAAGTGTTAATTTCCAATGTATAATGTTTCAATTTAAACCACAGAGATAAAGAGAAAAAGAGTTTTTTGTGTTTTTAGAGTATGTCGCAAGCGACGGAGAACGCAGAGTTTCCATGCAGATATATCATGCGCAGCCCTCTATGAACTCCAAATGCCTTGGCATTCATGTAATATGTAACTTTGCAGCGTCAAAAAATGGTAAAGTTGATGCACCAGTACAAAAAATGTACTTTCATCACCTTTGAATAATAAAAAAACGTAAAAATTGGAGGTATTTTAAAAAAGCGTTCATATCTTTGTAGGTGC
>JALFIX010000223.1 GCA_022775105.1 Prevotella sp.
ATTCTTCATTCTTCACTCTTCATTTACATATTACTTCTTCGCGTCCATAGCCTGACATGCCGTGATTGCCACCATCTTGTAGATGTCGTCAACGGAGCAGCCTCTTGAGAGGTCGTTCACAGGACGGGCGATACCCTGGAGAATCGGACCAAGGGCAGTGGCACCACCGAGACGCTCTACTAATTTGTAGGAGATGTTGCCTACCTCAAGGCAGGGGACAACCAAAACGTTGGCGTGACCTGCTATCTTGCTTCCGGGAGCCTTCTTTGCACCTACTGTGGGAACAAGAGATGCGTCAGCCTGAAGCTCACCGTCTATCTGAAGATTCGGGTCGAGTTCCTTGGCGAGACGTGTGGCCTCTACCACCTTGTCAACCACCTCATGGCTTGCACTGCCCTTGGTTGAGAAGCTCAACATTGCCACACGAGGCTCTGCGAATCCTGCAACACTCTTGGCAGTCTGAGCGGTACATACGGCAATCTGTGCCAGCTGAGAGGCATCCGGCATAGGAGTAACGGCAACGTCACCCATCACGAGAACACCTTCCTCGCCATACTGCTCCTTGTCGGTGATGAGCAGCATGGCACCACTCACGCATGAGATGCCGGGGGCACACTTGATAATCTGAAGTGCAGGACGCAATGTGTCGCCTGTAGTGCTAAGGGCACCGCTGATCTGTCCGTCGGCACCTTCTGTCTTGATGATCATACAACCAAGGTAGAGAGGATTCTTCACCAGTTCGCGAGCCTGCTCGATGGTCATACCCTTCTTCTTGCGCAGTTCGGCGAGCAATGTGGCATATTCCTCAGCCTTGGGATTGTTTTCAGGGTCGATTAGTGTTGCCTTGTCGATATTGGTCAGACCCCATTCGTTGGCCAATTTGTGTACTTCGTCGGGATTACCGATGAGTATAAGGTCAGCCACATCGTCAGCCAGTACTCTGTCTGCTGCTCTCAACGTGCGCTCCTCGGTGGCTTCGGGGAGTACGATGCGCTGCTTGTTGCTTTTAGCGCGCTCGATGATTTTCTGAACTAAATCCATAGTTTGTTTCTTAAATATGTTTGTTTTAAATGTTTTGTAATCTTGACTTTGCAATTTCACGTTGCAAAAGTAACAAAAAAAAATGATATACAAGAAACTTTCTGCAAATATTTTATTATTTTTATATATTCAAGTTTCGGAAGTGTAAATTCGCAATGTATAAGGGGTTATTTAAACCACAGAGAAAAAGAGATAAGGAGTTTTTTTTCATACAGAGGTGGTCGCAAGCGACGGAGAGCACAGAGTTTCCATACGGCAGACATAATGCGCAGCCCTCTAAGAACTCTAAAATGCCTTGGCATTCAATCTCTTTCATAATACAATAACTCTTAATCTCTTAAACTCTGTGGTTCAAAATCCACTTCTGAAAGTTGAGTTGATTATACATATATATTTAGATACATAAGTATTAGCATAATATTCCAAATGAATATTTCAAAAACTTAAAAAATATAAAAAGTTTTATTATATATAAGGTGATAGGAAGTTTTTTGTTTACTTTTGCACCCAAAATTCAAAACAACAAAAGGATTATGCAGAAAAATCTGGTTATAGTCGAGTCGCCTGCCAAGGCGAAGACGATAGAAAAATTTCTTGGCGATGACTTTAAGGTGATGTCAAGCTATGGTCATATCAGAGACCTGAAGAAAAAGGAACTCAGTGTGGATATCGACACGTTGCAGCCTGATTATGAGATACCCGAAGAGAAAGTTAAGGTGGTTAAGGAACTTAAGGCAAATGCCAAACAAGCCGAAAAGGTGTGGCTCGCATCCGATGAGGACCGCGAGGGAGAATCCATATCATGGCACCTGTGTGAGGTGCTCGGGCTTGACGAGGCTAAGACAAGCCGTATCGTGTTCCACGAAATCACCAAACCCGCTATCTTGGAGGCCATCAAGAACCCGCGTCATCTGGACATGAATCTTGTGAATGCACAACAGGCCCGAAGAGTTCTCGACCGTATTGTCGGTTTCAAGCTCTCGCCCGTTCTGTGGCGCAAGGTCAAGCCCGCTCTCTCCGCAGGTCGTGTGCAGAGTGTTGCCGTACGCTTGATTGTAGAGCGCGAGAGGGAGATTCAGAATTTCAAGAGCGAGTCTTACTTCAGGGTGAGTGCAGTGTTTGGCGTCGAGGGTGAGGACGGCTCAATGTCCGAGGTTAAGGCCGAACTGCCGTCGCGATTCAAGACACAGGCAGAGGTTTTGGCTTTCCTGGAGAAATGCCAGAGCGCTGTGTTCAAGGTGGATGCCGTGAGCAAGAAACCGCTAAAACGTTCTCCTGCTCCTCCTTTCACTACATCCACATTGCAGCAGGAGGCGGCACGCAAATTGGGATTCACCGTTTCCCAGACAATGACGATAGCCCAACATCTGTATGAAAACGGAATGATAACGTATATGCGTACCGACTCTGTCAACCTCTCTGAACTCTGCATCAACGGCAGCAAGGAAGAGATTGGCAAGCTGTGGGGAGAGAAATACAGCAAGCCTCGCCAGTTCCACACTCAGTCGAAGGGTGCACAGGAGGCTCACGAGGCCATCCGTCCTACCGACATGTCTGCTTCCACCATTGAAGGCAAGATGCAGGAAAGACGTCTTTACGAGTTGATATGGAAGCGCACTATAGCAAGCCAGATGGCTGACGCCGAGATTGAGAAGACCACAGTGAATATCTCCGGCACAGGACTTGGCGAACAGTTTGTTGCCAATGGAGAGGTTGTGAAGTTCGACGGATTTATCAAGGTATATCATGAATCGACGGATGACGAGGAACTCAACGACGGCGAGGGCACAAGAATGTTGCCCCCCTTGAGCGAGGGTCAGGAACTTCAGCGTCGTGAGGTTTCGGCATTGCAGAGATTCACCCAGTGCCCGATGAGATACACCGAGGCAAGCCTCGTGCACAAGCTTGAGGAACTTGGCATCGGACGTCCTTCCACCTACGCCCCCACCATCAGCACCATCCAGCAGCGTGAGTATGTTCACAAGGGCGACAAGAAAGGCGAGGAGCGCCAGCTCATCTCCATCGTCCTCAAGGGCAAGCAGGTCACTGAGAAGACCCGCTCCGAGATAACCGGTAATGACAAGGGCAAGCTGATGCCCACTGACATCGGTATCGTGGTGAATGACTTCCTGCTGCAGTATTTCCCCGGAATCATGGACTATAACTTCACCGCCAAGGTGGAGCAGAAGTTCGACGAGATTGCCGAGGGCAATGAGAAGTGGACCGACATGATGCGTGAGTTCTATGACGACTTCGAGCCGGTGGTGGAGAAGACAATGAACATCAGGGCTGAACACAAGGCGGGAGAGAGACAGTTGGGACTTGACCCGAAGTCAGGCAAACCGGTATATGTAAAGATTGGCAGATTCGGTCCCGTTGTCCAGATTGGTGATGCCGAAGACCAGGAGAAACCGAAGTTCGCACAGTTGCCTTCTGAGTTCAGTATGGAGAGCATCACGCTCGACGAGGCTATGGAACTGTTCAAACTGCCTCGCGAACTTGGCAAGTATGAGGGCAAGAACGTCACCGTGGGTGCTGGCCGCTTCGGACCCTATATCCTGCACGACAAGAAATACGTCTCGGTGCCCAAGGATTTGGATCCTCTGACGATAAACCTCCTTGATGCCATCGCGCTCATCGACGGCAAGCGCCATCAGGAGCAGCAACGCCATCTCAAGAGCTTCAGCGAAGACCCCAAGATGGAGGTGCTCAACGGACGTTACGGTCCATATATCCAGTATGACGGCACCAACTACCGCCTGCCAAAGAACTTGCACGACAAGGCCACAGAGCTGACCTACGAGGAGTGCAAGCAGATTATCGACTCAACACCTGTCAAGAAGAAATGAAAAGAGTAATCCTCATCGGCTATATGGGAGCCGGAAAGACAACCGTGGGCAAGTCTCTTGCCAAGCAATTGGGATTGCAGTTCTATGACCTCGACTGGTATATAGAGAGCCGTATGCACAAGACCGTACCCCAAATATTCGCCGAACGTGGTGAGGAGGGATTCCGCCAGATTGAGCACAACATGCTGCATGAGGTGGCGGAATTCGAGGATGTGGTACTCAGTTGTGGTGGAGGCACTCCATGCTTCTTCGACAATATGGACTATATGAACGGGCAAGGGGACGTTGTCTATCTGAAGGCAGAACCCGAAGTGCTCTACAAACACCTGCTCATGGGCAAGGTGGAGCGCCCCCTGCTCAAGAACAAGACTCCCGAGGAGCTTATCGCCTTCATCAAGGAGCAGCTCAAGATACGCGAGCAATATTACACCCGGGCGAAGCATACGCTCGACGTGAGCCTGTTGGACAATTATGAGAAAATTCAAATATCAGTAAATAGAATAATAGATCTTATCGGACAAGAATGAAAAAGTGGACTATAGAAGACTCGAAAGAGCTCTACAACATTAATGGTTGGGGCACCTCCTATTTCGGTATTAATGAAGAAGGTGACGTCTATGTCACACCTTGCAAGAACCAGACCCAAATCGACATCCGTGAAGTTATGGACGAACTCGCACTGCGTGACGTCACCACTCCGGTGCTTCTCAGGTTTCCGGATATTCTCGACAACCGTATCGAGAAGACCAGCAGCTGCTTCAAGAAGGCGGCTGAGGAATATGAATACAAGGCGGAGAACTTTATAATCTATCCGATTAAGACTAATCAGATACAGCCCGTGGTTGAGGAGATTATCAGCCACGGACGCAAGTTCAATCTCGGTCTCGAAGCCGGTTCCAAGCCTGAGCTTCATGCCGTCATCGCTGTGCAGTGCCAGAGCGACTCGCTGATTATATGCAACGGATATAAGGACCAGAGCTATATCGAACTGGCATTGCTCGCGCAGAAGATGGGCAAGAGGATTTTCATCGTTGTCGAGAAACCCAACGAACTGGAGCTTATCGCCCGTGAGGCCAAGAAACTCAACGTCAGGCCTAACCTCGGCATACGTATCAAGCTCGCTTCGTCGGGCAGCGGAAAATGGGAGGAGAGCGGTGGAGATGCCAGCAAGTTCGGACTCACCAGCAGCGAACTGCTTGAGGCTCTCGACTTGCTTGATAAGAAAGGTATGCGCGACTGCCTGCGCCTGATACATTTTCATATAGGTAGCCAGATCACCAAGATTCGTCGTATTCAGGCTGCCCTTCGTGAGGCATCGATGTTCTATGTCCAGCTTCATAAGATGGGGTATAATGTGGATTTCGTTGACTGTGGTGGCGGTCTTGGTGTTGACTACGACGGAACGCGCTCGCCAAGTAGCGAGAGTTCGGTCAACTATTCCATCCAGGAGTATGTCAACGACTGTATCTACACCTTCGTTGAAGCTGCCAACAAGCACGACCTCCCTCATCCCAACCTTATCACCGAGAGCGGACGCTCGCTTACTGCCCACCACTCTGTGCTCGTGATCGATGTGCTCGAAACTGCCTCCCTCCCCGAGATGCCCGAGGAATATGAGCCGGATGCCAGCAGCCATCAGCTCGTCAAGGACCTGTATGATATATGGGACAACCTCAACCCCCGCTCTATGCTCGAGGACTGGCATGATGCCGAACAGATTCGTGAGGAATGTCTCGACCTCTTCACCCACGGACTGGTTGACCTCAAGACTCGCGCCGAGATTGAGAGCATGTACTGGAGCGTGTGCCATGAGATTAATATCCTGGCAAAGCATCTCAAGCATACCCCCGAGGAACTGATGAATCTCGACAAGCTGCTTGCCGACAAGTATTTCTGCAACTTCTCGCTCTTCCAGTCGTTGCCCGACTCGTGGGCCATCGACCAGCTCTTCCCGATTATGCCCATCCAGAGGCTCAACGAGCGTCCCACCCGCAGTGCCACATTGCAGGACATCACTTGCGACAGCGACGGAAAGATAGCCAACTTCGTCACCAACCGCAACAACTCTCACATCCTGCCTGTTCACGCTCTCCGCAAGAACGAGCAGTATTATCTTGGTGTGTTCCTCGTGGGGGCTTATCAGGAGATTCTCGGTGACATGCACAATCTCTTTGGCGACACCACTGCAGTTCATATCAGTGTGAAGGACAATCATTATCACATCGACCAGGTGATTGACGGTGAGACTGTTGCCGAGGTGCTCGATTATGTGCAGTATGACCCCAAGAAGCTCGTGCGCCAGTTGGAGATATGGGTGACAAAGAGCGTAAAGGCCGGAAAGATAACGCTCGAAGAGGGTAAGGAGTTCCTCTCCAACTATCGTTCGGGACTTTATGGATATACGTATCTTGAATAATTAACGAGTTAACGGGTAACAAGTTAACATTTTCAGGAGTTGACGGAATATTTAATAAATTCTATGATTATGATTAATGAAAAATCACTCCCTTCGGGGAGACCAGAAGGGCGCTGCCCACTTAATATAATAAAGGTGGGAGGAGCTGTGGTAGAAGACGAAGAGCAGCTCTCCCGACTTCTTAGGGATTTCTCTGCCATCGAGGGCAAGAAAGTGTTGGTGCATGGAGGTGGACGTCGTGCCACCAAGGTGGCGGCTTCCCTCGGCATCGAGACTAAGATGGTGAATGGCAGGCGAATCACCGATGCCGACATGCTCGAAGTGGTGACTATGGTGTATGGAGGACTTGTCAACAAGAATGTGGTTGCAAGACTGCAAGCCGTGGGCGTAAATGCCCTCGGTCTCACCGGTGCCGATGTGGATGTGATACGCTCTCACAAGCGTCCATTGAAAAACGGGATTGACTATGGTTTCGTGGGTGATGTGGATAGGGCTGACGGACGCATGCTCTCCACTCTCATAGAGGCAGGAATCACTCCCGTGATGGCTCCCCTCACTCACGATGGCGAGGGAAACATCCTCAACACCAATGCCGACACTATAGCTGCAGAGACCGCCAAGGCTCTCGCTCCCTATTATGATGTCACCCTCACCTTCTGCTTCGAGAAGAAGGGTGTTCTGTCCAATCCCGATGATGACGACAGTGTAATCCCCGTAATCACCCGCGATGATTTCACCCGCTATGTGTCTGATGGCACAATAGCAGGAGGCATGATTCCCAAAATCGAAAACTCCCTCGATGCCGTTGCGGCAGGAGTGAAGAGAGTGGTTATCACCAAGGCAGATGCCCTCGGGCAACAAGGAGGAACGGTGATTGAATAATTCGAGATGCACATTTTTGGGCACGGATGGACACGGCTTTTTTAAAGACACGGCTGGGCTATGCGATGTGTAGAGGCTTTATTTGCTATCGGCTATACTAAAGTATAGACACTGCTCTTTAGCGCAGGGGATGCGTGTTCCCAACCAATAGAAAATAAAACTCCGTGCCTCCTTGTCTCTGTGTTTAAAATAAAAACATTTTTTAACATTGCAATCTGTAACATTTCCCCCATATCAATCGTCTTCAATATAGAGAATGGATAAAATAAGCTTTCGCAACGATATCCTGCCGCTGAAGAACAAGCTCTTCCGGTTGGCGCAACGCATCACTCTCAACAATGCTGATGCCGAGGACATCGTGCAGGAAACGCTGATAAAGGTGTGGAAACGACGTGAGCACTGGGACGAGATAGAATCCATCGAAGCCTTCTGTTTCACAATATGCCGAAATCTCGCCCTCGACCGCACAAGAAGGGTGGACATACACAGTGAAACCCTCGACGAGGCACACAGTCAGGCAGTTGACACATCCTATTCATCCAATCCAGAGGAACAGGTGCTGCAGAATGACAGAATGATGCTGGTGAAAAACCTGGTTGACCACCTGCCCGAAAAGCAAAAGAGCGTGATACAGCTCAGGGACTTCGAGGGCATGAGCTATAAGGAAATCGCAAACGTGATGCAGATGACCGACGAACAGGTGAAGGTCACTCTCTTTAGGGCGCGCCAAACGATTAAAAAGAAATTTTTGGAATCAGAAGATTATTATGGACTATAAGTATATTGAACAGTTGCTCGAACGCTATTGGGATTGCGAGACCACCATCGAGGAGGAATCCATCCTGCGCACCTTCTTCAGCCAGAAGGATGTGCCGGCGCGACTAATCAAATACCGCAGTCTGTTTGAATATCAAAAGCAGTCTGCCGACAGTGAGCCGCTTGGCGACGAGTTCGACCAAAAGGTTCTTGCTGCCATCGAGGAGGAAACCGCAAAGACCCCCAAGGTGGTGAAGGCCAAGAAGGTGGCTCTGGCCACATATTTCAAACCGCTCTTCAAGGCTGCTGCCATTGTGGCTATGGTGCTCACCATCGGTGATGCCGCACAGTGGTCGATGGGAACGATTTCGGATGAAAACCCATTGCAACAGCATCAGATGATGATGGCTGCCGACACGGTGAAGGTTGACAACGATATGGTTACGGCTGGGGTAGGGCAGACCGCTATCGACTCTGTGGCTGCCAAGAGCGTCAGGACAATGACCGACTCCATCAAGCCGGAAGTTGCCGCCGAAAACAACATCAGATAATAATTTCTATGCTTTCTCTATAATATAAAATCATGTTTAATAAAACGAAATGAAACTGTGAAGTTTCTGTTCTCTCAAATTTTTCATAACATACTAACGTTGTAAGGGGTCGCTAAATCAGCGACCCCTATTTTTTGTCCATATATTCAACTGAATCAACGCAGGAATGAAGATACACAGCGAGAACACCACACTCAGCAAGACTGCTGTCTCATTTCCGCTGAAGATATCCACAAGTTTCATGTCTTTTCCCGGATATGCCACCGCGATGAGATAAGCCACGGTGTTGTTTGCCCAATGGAACACCACTGCGGGCAGGATGCTGCCAGTGCGCATATATAGCCATCCCATTAGCCATCCCATCAGAAAGGCGTGGGGCATCTGGGCGGGATTGGCGTGAATAAGGGCGAACAATGCTGCCGTGAAGCATATTGCCCCCCATTTGCTTTGCATCGACGACAGGAGAGTTCTGAGTATGGCTCCACGGAACACCACCTCCTCGACGATTGGGGCCAGCAGTGCTATCACGAAATATCCCCCGGGGGTGGAGATAATCTTTGTCAATACATCTCCCGCAGTGTCGGGCAATGCGGGCATTTGCTCCTGTAGCCATACCGACGGAATCACCACTCCCAAGGCTGCCACTGCACTCCATGCGAGTGTTGCCCATGGTTTCGATTGAATGTAGGTCTTGCCCACTGGAGTCCATTTCCTCCAAAGGAACAGTATCAGGGTGATGATATCTGCCGTTGCTGATATTATCACTAAACCCATCGGGCTGTCAGCCTTCGTATCGAACAAAAGGTCGCCTGCCAATAACACGATTATTTGTATGGCTGAAAAAGCCACCAAATAGATTAATACGTCATAAACTGTCTTTTTCATATTTATTGTATTTTATTATTCAACACAGAGACAACTTTGTGTCTTCCTAAATCTTATTTTATAAACCTCTGTACATCCGTGCCTCTGTGTTTTATTATAATATCCAAGTCCTTGTTCAACTGCTCCACGAGTGCCTCGGGAGAGTCGAAACGTCTTTCTTCCCTGATTTTTGAGATGAAGGAGATGGTGAGCGTCTTGCCGTAGAGATTGCCCTTGAAATCTGGAATATGCACCTCGATGGTGGTCGCCTTGCCGTCGAATGTCGGTCGGGTGCCGATGTTCAGCATTGCCCTTCTGCGGGTTATTACCTCAGACTTGCTGTAATCTTCCTCAGACTCGCTCCACACATCCACGGCATACACTCCATTGGCGGGAATCAGCTTGCTGCTGTCGTTGGGGCGGATGTTGGCGGTGGGAAAACCGATGGTCCTGCCTATATGCTCGCCAGCCACCACCGTTCCTGTCAGCTGGTATTCATGACCCAAGCACCTTGTGGCATCCTCGATGTTGCCCTCCTTCAGCATCCGTCTGATGGATGACGAACTCACGTTGGTGCTCCCCACGGTCAGCTCCTCACCTTTTATCACCTCTATGCCAATCTCCTTGCCGTATCTCACGTAGTCCTCAAATCCCTCTGAGCGGTTGTGCCCGAACCGGTTGTCATATCCCGTCACGAGTATCGACACTCCAAGCAGCTCCTTCAGTGTGTGGAGCATGAAGTCGCGTGCCGATTGTGATGCCATCTCGCGGTCGAAGTGCAGCACCTCACACCTGTCTATGCCGGTGGCTTTTAGCAGTTGCGTCTTCTCGTCGAGTGTCGTCAGCATATCGGGACACCATTCCGGTTGCACCACCTGACGGGGATGTCTGTCGAATGTTATCACACACGACTGCACGCTCCTCTCCCTTGCCACCTTCTTCAGCATATTGATGAGATGGCAATGTCCGAGATGCACTCCGTCGAAAAATCCTATTGTTGCGATCATAACTCCTTTAACTCCTAATCCTCCCCACTGCCCTCAGCAGTTCACCTATAATCATAACGGGCGATGTGCCCACGATAATCCATATCCAAGTCTCAAGGTCGAGTGGGGTGGTGCGGAACATCTTGCCTCCAAACTCCACGATCAGCCATTGTCCCACGAGGATTATTGCCAGCACTAATAGCAAGCCCTTGTCTGCCAATAGCCTGTGGAATGTGGTGCGACAGCCTCCTAAGGTCTTGGCATTGAAGAGATTCCACCATTGCAGCATCACGAATATCGTGAAGAAGATGGTCAGCTCCTTGGGCGAAACTCCTGCCACCCTCTCGAAATACCACAGCAGTGCGAACATCATGCCGAAGAACAATATGCCCACAACGCATATACCCCAAGCCATCGAGCGGTTGATGATAAAGTCGGTTTGCTTTCGGGGCTTCTTGCCCATCACGTCACTCTCGGGCGGAAGCGATGCGAGAGCCATGGCTGCAAAGGTGTCCATGATGAGGTTCACCCATAGCATCTGGGTGATGGTCAGCGGCAGTTCCGTACCTATGAACGAGCCTCCAAGCACGAGGAGCAATGCCGTCACGTTCACCACCAACTGGAAGAATATGAACCTCTGGATGTTGCGGTAGAGCGAGCGGCCCCATTGCACTGCACTCACGATGCTCCTGAACGAGTCATCGATGAGGGTCATGTCGCTCGCGTTCTTTGCGACACTCGTTCCCGAACCCAACGACAGTCCCACGTGGGCGTGATTGAGGGCGGGGGCGTCGTTGGTTCCGTCGCCCGTCACTGCCACCACCTCTCCGTGCTTCTGCAGCATGTTCACAAGTCTCTGTTTGTCAGTGGGTCTCGCACGGCTCATCACCTTCAGTGCCTGCACCCTCTGGTATGCCTCCTCGTCGCTGAGGGCGGCAAAGTCAGGACCCGTGATCTGTGCCCCGTCGGGAATGTTGTCATGCCAGATGCCTATCTGTCGGGCTATCTCTATGGCAGTGGCGGATGTGTCGCCCGTCACGATTTTCACGTCTATTCCCGCCCTTGAGCACGACCTCACGGCCTCGGGCACTTCCTCCCTCAGCGGGTCGCTTATTGCGGCAATCGCCTGCAGAGTCAGCTCCTTGCCACTGTCTTTCAGGTTGAATGTGGTGATGTCGCTTCCGATTTCCTTATATGCAAAGGCAAGCGTGCGCATTGCCTGCATCTGATAGTTGAGCAACTGCTGCTGTATATTCTGCATCTGTTGGTCATCAAGAGAGCAGTGGGCTGCCACAATCTCGGGCGCACCCTTCACCATCACATATCTCTTGCCCTCGATGTCGATGATGGTGGCCATGTGCTTGTGTTCGGTCGAGAAGGGCAGTTGCCATCTCACGTTGCCTTTTTTCCTCAGTGCGGAGTAGTCCTCCCCCTGTTCTTGCAGCCATAGCAGAAGTGCCGCCTCGGTGGGATTGCCGATGGTCTTGTCGCCATCCAGTTCGGCGGTGGAGTTCACTGCCATGGCTATGTCGAGCAGTTGCCTGTCCCCATATATGCTCATCTCTCCCACCTGCATCTTGTTCTGCGTGAGCGTTCCGGTCTTGTCGGTGCAAATCACCGTCACAGCCCCCATCGTCTCACATGCGTGCAGCTTTCTCACGAGGTTGTTGCTCTTGAGCATTCGCCTCATGTTGAGCGCAAGGGCGAGAGTCACCGCCATGGGCAAGCCTTCGGGCACTGCCATCACAATCAGCGTGACAGCCATCATGAAGTATTTCAGCACCACCTCGGTCATCTTCAGGTATTCGGCGGTTTGCCACAGGGGGTTGGTCATGATGTCGTGACCGAGGAATCCCACGAATGCCAATGCCGCCACTGCAGAGCCGATTTTGCTGATGAGTTTAGCCAGACGGTCGAGTTGCAGGTTGAGTGGGGTCTTCACTGCCGTTATCTCAGTGGATTTTGTTGCCACCTTGCCGATTTCCGTGTTGTCTCCCACGGCAGTCACCTTCATCCTTCCATATCCGTTCATCACCATCGTCGAGCGCAATGCCACGTTCGATGGATAAGTTGCACCGTCGTTTTTCACCTCCACAAACTTGGATATGATGGGTTCTCCCGTCAGTGTGGATTCATCGAGTTGCAGGTCGGTGGCCTCAAACAGTTTGCCGTCAGCCGGCACCTCGTCGCCCACAGCGAGCACCACGATATCTCCCACCACAATCTCCCTTCTGGGAATCTCCACCACATGTCCGCCTCTCACCACCTTCACGGGCTGTTCCTCGCCCAAGGCAGTGAGTTCCTCAAATCTCCTGGCGGCATCCCGCTCGAAATAGAATCCGACGGTAGTTGCGAAGAATATGGCAAGGAATATGCCGATAGCCTCCACGAAGTCGTTTTCTATAACAGCCAGCCCCAATGATATGGCGGCAGCCACGAGCAGGATTTTGATGATTGGGTCGTTGTATTTTTCGATATACAGTTTCCACATCGACGTTCGTTCGGGTGGTGTCAGTGTGTTCTCGCCCCATCGTTCCCTGTTCTCTCTCACCTGTTGTTCCGTGAGTCCTCTAACTTTGTTTTCTTCGTTCATTGTTTTATTATAATATTCTTGGGGGGAGTTAAAGGAGTTAAAAGGAGTTGAAAGGAGTTAAAGACAATAGTTTCTTCGTCCCATTTGTCTTTTCGTCCCATTAGGAAGTTCTCAGGGGTAAAACATATGTCCTTTAACTCCCTTTAACTCCCTTAACTCCTTTAACTCCCCCCAATATTATGAATATATCCGTTTTCAGCGTGCAAAATTACTAATAAAATGCCATATATTGAGAAAAATCGCGTGTTTTTAGTCTTTTTTGCAAAAAATATTTGGTTTTTTGCCAAAAAAGCCGTACCTTTGCACACGAAATACGACGAATGTCTCTCGTTCAACAGTTTTTCATCGGGCTTTTAGCTCAGTTGGTTAGAGCAACAGACTCATAATCTGGAGGTCCTAGGTTCAAGCCCTAGATGGCCCACCTTCCTCAAAAAGCACTTGCATGCAATCGCAAGTGCTTTTTTCTATTGTTTTCAGGTGACTTTTTCTCTCCTCTTCTGTTATATGGTTACATACTTCTGAGTTGGACTGTTGGGCGATTCAGGCTCTGTCATACGAAGCGACTTGTTAAGAAGTGGGTCAATATACTTTTTCTTAACTTTATACCTGTCCTTCAGTCCCAGATGCTTGCAGATTTCAGACAGAGGCTTGGGTTCTACACAGAAAGCAAGAAGCATCTGTTCTTTACTTGCTGCCAATCCCTTCTTACTTACTGCCTTTTCATCTCTACTTACTGCCGAATCAGTATTACTCCCTGCTTCTACGGCAGTAAGTGGACGGCTTATGCGTACTGTAAATTGGTTCCCCTCCTTGCTGTCTATAAATTCCACACGACTATCTTCTGCCAATACGCGTGGTATGCCTGAACCTAAGCCACGATAAGGCATTGTCTTGGCACAGAAGTTTGCCATCAATGGGTTACTCCTTCTGTGTGGTGAACTGTTGTTTAAACTGCACTCGGCTCGTCTCGCCACAGCGTATCTTGTTCTTTAGTTCATTTTTATTCATACCTTATTATATTTGAGGCTGCGTTTGCCTTTTCTGTATTAACACTGACGTCTCCACTTCATTCATTAGTGCCTTACGTTCTTTAGAACTCGTCAATTGATGCTTTCGGTGACCTTCTTGTCAGAAATCAGCTGCAAATTTACGAAATTCTTTGCAATGCACAACATATTTAACCTATTTATTTTTAGTAGTTTAACATTATTTGAAATTTCTTGAAATATGCCCAAAAACGATTCATAATCTGGATGACCTAGGTTCAAGCCATAGATGGCCCACCTTATTAAAGAAAAAGCACTTGCGGGGCAATCGCAAGTGCTTTTTTCTTTTCCCGGTCGATTCTTTTCTCAGTCGATTTATGATGTCTGATTCTTGATGAGGTTGCATATCACATGCTGCCTTTGCCTGCCGTTGGCATTGAGCGACACGTGTATCCAGAAGGTGGGGGAGGCCCTGGTGGCGCGCTCCTTTATGAGCTGGTCGAACTCTAAGTGCTCCATCATCCATGCGAACCACTTCATGCCCGTGGCGTTGTCGGGGACGCGGATGTCGGCGGCTTCGCCAGTCATGTGCTGGCTGGTTTTGGCGCCTCCCACCGCCCGGTTCAACGTGGGGCAGCGATAGCCCGAACTGATGACGACGGGTTGGCCAAAGTGCTGGCGCAAGGGTTCGAGCACTTGCTCGCAGAGGTTTTTGATGTTTTCTATTACTTGGCGATGGTCGGCCCTTGAGGGGTTGAGCGAGTTGTCGATGCCCTTGGCCGAAGCCGTTGAGGAGCGTGTGAACTCCTCAAGGCTGAAATGTGGGGTAAGATACATGTCTTTCATACATTATGTTCATGGGTTGGTAATCTGGAGGGTCACTTCGTTGCCTCGCTGAATGTTCATGCGAATGCGGGCATAGAGGGAGGCGAACACTTCGCGGGGATGGATGAGCAGTCCCTGGCATTGGCGATGGCCTACGAGGATGCTGCCGTCGTGACGTTTGTGGATGCCGTTGCCGGGTTTGATCATCGGGCAGAAACGGGGCATCACCGTGTTGATGTTGACTAAACGCTTGCGCAAGCATTCAGGGCAATTGTCGATGATTGATTCCAGGTCATTGGTTGTTGGTGAGAGGAGGATCATCTTGCGGCCGTACTGGCTGCACTTGTGAAGATGCACGTGATACTCACCTGGGACGAGGCATGAGTAGGTGTTTTCGAGAGTGTCGCAGATGGCGAAGCCGTCGATACGTATGCGGCCCTCGGTGATTTCGCCTTTCATCGAGATACGTTGTAATGTGATGTTCATATTGATATAAATGATATAAAAGTTGAAAATAAATGCGAGTTACGCGTTAACAGTTAACACTTGGGGCGACGAGATGGCGCACATAATAGTCGCTGTAGTCCTTGCAGCCCGGAGGCAGGGAGTGGCGCACGAGACAGAGTCCTGAGTCGGTGGCAATGCGGGTGAGCTGAAGGTAGAGCTTCTCGCCGGGGATGTCCTGGTCGGGATACATGTGGAGCGTTGACTGTCGGGCGACGAGGGTGGAGCGGATGGTCTCGATGTCCTTGCGGTTGAGAAGTGTTGCCGACGGTATGGCTATTGCCTTGTGGCCGCTGGATAGCATCGACCAGCAGTCGCTGGCTCCCTCGGTGATGTAGAGGGGCTCGCCTTCCTTGAGATGCTTCAGCACGGGCAGGTTGTATATGTGGCACGTGTGCCCGTAGGGAAACTTGAATCGAGGGCCTTGGGCAGTGAGATTGCGGCTCTGCACACCGATGAGCTTGCCGTCGATGTCGTAGTAGGGAATCTGTAGCCAGGGCATGCCTCGCTTGTCGGTGAAGGAGTTGAGGCGGCACCAGCCTATCACCTTCTCATTGAGCTTGCGCTCGCCGAAGAGAAACGCCCTTGCGGTTTCGCTGAGGAAGGGATGCTCGAAGAACCGGAGATACTTCCCGGGGTCGAAGGCACGAGGTTTCTGGCTCTGCTGTTTCTGAGCCGGCTGCCATTCTGAGAGGATGATGTTGTTCTCATTGGCCAACCATTGGCAAGCCTCTACGAACGTCTTGTTCAGATGGCGCATCACAAGGTCAATCACTCCGCCGTGGGCACCGCATACATAGCACTTGTAGGTGTTTTTCGCCACGTTGAACGTGAGCGAGGGGTGAGAGTCGTCATGAAACGGACAGAGGCTCTTGTGCTTTTTGACCTGTAGTCCGAGTCGCTCTGCTACCCCCTCGATGGGGAGGTCGCGAAGCTTTTGAATATCGAATTTGTCCATAATTTCTAAATTATAAATTATAGCCTTAATAATTCTTGACATAAACATCCTTGTTTTCCTTGGATTCGTAAATGAGTTTGGCACGCTTCCACTTCGATATGAAGACGCGGGCGGGCGTCGAGAGGTCGAGCTTGACAATCAGCTCGCGCAGTTGGTCGCGGCTGAATGAGTCGGGCAACTGGTCGTAGAGGCTCACCTTGACCACATCTTCGCCCTCGTCGCTCTTGTGCATTTGCTCATACTGGCGTCCCCAGCGGCTGAGGAGACCATCCACGATGTAGGTGGACATGTAGCGATAGAATCGCGCCACATACTTCTGTCGGGAGGCATCCTCGCCCCACAGATGATAGAGCAGGCACGCCATCCGGGCAGCCGACACCGAGGCACGCTTGTAGAAGCAGTTGCGGGCGCGCGAGCCGGTCTTCAGCACGAGCTGGCGTTGCTCTGAGCACCAGCGGCGCACGTGATAATCAAGCCACTCCATGGGCACCACATGTATGGGCTGAAGCTGTCCGTCGGGCGAGTAGGTCAGGTCCATCAGATGCTTCACCGTGCGGCTCACCTCTGCCTGCTCCTCCTCGGTGAGCGGGCGGAACTGTGGAGCATCCTCGCCCATGAGGTCGCCCAGGTCGGTGAGCACCTTGCGTGTGCAGTTGCCTCCCTCTATCGAACGCTTGTCCATATACTCCTTGAGTGCGTTCTCGGTGGCGCAGAAAAGCGAGCAGTATATCACATCGACATCGGCATTGTAGCTGGAGTCGGATAGCGTGTCCGAGCCGAATTCAGCACCTAAGTCATAGGCCAGACGGTCCATCGTGCGTAGGTCGGCAAAGGCGCGCTTGTTCGATTCGGTCATCGTGGCAAGTTCCTCGTTGTAGAACCAGAAGGCGAGCGGCTCGCCGTATTTGCGGATGAACATGTCGGCACGCTTCACGAGCTTCGCCTTGGTGATGGTCTGCAGGCAGCGCACGTCGGTGACTGGCTCTTCGGGCAGCTGCTTGTTCTTCGACGAGGTCTTCTTCAGGTCTTGATAGGCCTGTTCGATGCGTTTCATCTCCTGGTCGCGCAGTTTGAGAGGCTGCATGAGCGTCTTGACGATTGGTCGGGTGAACGATTTTCCGCTGGCTGCCTCTGCCACCACGAGCACCTGCAGCAGGAGGGCGTGGAGGTCGATGTCGTAGGTGTAGCGGAAGCGCAGGCGAGTGGCGAGAGCGCAATAGCAGTCGATGGCGGTCAGGATGGCCGGCACCTTGAACGGTGCCGGAGCCGAATCCCAGTAGGCTCTTACGGCGGGGGGCAGGTCGGCCGCATTGAGCGTCGGAACAATGAGTTTCTCTGTCATGCCTAATCAATGATTTTCAGTGCGTTGATGATGTCATGATAAACTCCCTCGGCAAAGGTGTTCTTGTCGAATCCCTTGGACATGTACTTCAGATGGCACTGGTAGCGGCCGTTCTGCTTGCGAACCATCGAGATGTACTTGCCGTCGTAGAGCTTCGGGTTGCGGGGTGCGCGACCCTTGCGGATGGCCTCCTCGAAGCGGAAACCCCCGGTGGTGCGACTGATGATGCCTGTGAGGCACTCGCTCTCTTGGAGCTCTTCGTTCTTCTGCAATGCGCAGATGAGCGTTGTGTTGGAATATGTCTTCTTATGCATAATAAAATGATGTTTTAAATACGACAAATAAAAAATGAATTAGTTGTTGAGAGACGCACGAAGCGGATGCAGGTCGCATGACTTGATGATGGATTTCTGCAGGAGGTCGAGCTGCGGGTTGCTCATTGGTTGGATGCCGAAGCCCTCAAGGTAGTCGAGCAGCGAGATGCAGAGTTCCACCTGATATGGTCGCTTGACGATGCGCAGGATGGGCTTGAGAATCTCCTGCTGCCCCGGCTTGAGATAGTTGAACAGGTCGCCCTGGATTGACGGGGGATAGACGAAGTCTGATGTCTTCTCCCCTGCACTGACGTCTGTCTTGTTCTCGCCTGCACTGATGTTTGTCTTGTCCTCGGAAGCCCTGACGTCTGTTGTCATCATTGAAATAAACTTTTCCATAGTCGTATGAATTTTAAAATGTAAATAAATAATGTTCTTGTGGAGGGCCCGCGGCTGTGGTGCCTTGGATTGACCGCTCTACACTATATAGTGCAGATGGCTTCGGCATTTGGGCATAATACGCCGAACGCCGAAGTGAAATCCTGCTGACATGCTTGTGAATTGTTAGTCTATGCAACAAGTACACGGACAAAAAAAATGAAAAAAAAAATCTTCTGATGTCGAAGTCAATGCCGAAGTGCCGAAGATGCAAAAGAATATTTTGGGAGCATCAATGCAAGAAAAACTGCAAAAGGCTTTGTATTATGAGAATTTATTTATAACTTTGCGCGAATTTTTTAAATTTAGATTATATGGCAAAGTTTGCACAATATTTTTCCCGATTTCTCGACAACAACCTGTTTGCGCAGGAGAGGTGGGCTGACAGGCAGCAGCTTCTGGGCGAGTTGTTGGCCAGAGAAGAGAACATGACGTTTACGGGGAACGTGCCTGCAACCGACAAGACCGGCAAAGGTGGAGAAGAGAAGAAGCCTGTGGTCTATCGCCACAAGGTGTATCATCTGACGTGTGCGCCCAACATCACCGTGATGCGCATTGCCAACGTGAAGGAGATGCTCATCGAGAAGGATTTCCATCCGGAGACTGTCGAACACAACCCGTCGTGCTTTGTAGTCTTCGACAACCGAGAGGGATGCCGACGTGTGCTGATACAAAAGCTCACCACATCATTCAGCTCTACCGACCAAGTCATGAAAATCTTGCAACGTGGGATAGAGAAAGGGCTGGCTGCCTACAACATAGGCATTGAGATGGTTGCCCAACGCTATCCGAGGGACTTCTATAAACTGTGGCGCGCACAGGAGCATCACACTGCACGCATACGTTTTGGCATTGGCTCGCGAGAGAACGTACCACTTGACGAGGTGATTGCAGACAACAGCCTGGTGGGACACATTCTGGAGATTGAGCGGGCAAGCTACATGAGCGGATACAAGTCGGCTCTTGAACTGGAACCCAAGGAGAAGGGCGGGGTGCTCTATGTTGACGAGTCGAGCGAATACATACGATCGCTTGTGGAATACAGTGCACGGACTGCCACTCCCATCGAACTTGTCACCCATGACGGCGCCTCGTTTGAGTGCTTCATCGACAGTGACTTGGAGAGCGACGACAAGATTGTGACCGTGGAAATGGACAAGGGGTATCTCGAACGGCTCTTTGAGACTGGCGCAGATGGGAAGGAGGCGGCAGAAGAGAAGGTGTTGGAGTTTGTGAACGGTATAAAATATGAAGTTGACGACAAAGAGGAGAGACGATAGATGATAAGACTTTTGACACCAGAGCAGGAGAAGAGCCTGCGCGACACTCTCATATTTGACTATGTGTATATGATGGTGCACGACACGCTGAGGGCTATGAGGCCGGATATTACCGACCTCACACAGGTGCAGATATGGCTTGCTGCCACTGATTTCACCACCCGCCTGCTGCTACTGCCCGATGCCGAGGAACTGCTGCCCGACGAGGTGGAAGACCTGAAACAGCAGGCCAAGGGCAAGAACGATGCAGTGCTGATAATGACTACAAGCATCTGCCAACTCTCTGCATTGCGCATCAAGGAGCAGCTGGCTGACAACCTCATACGCTGCCTGCTACCCCACGTGATGAACTATCCCATCTACCGCCAGCTGCTCGAACTCATCGACGGCAAGGAACAGAGGATGGCCGCCAAGGGAAAGACCATGGACTTCGAAGCCTATGGACTGACCCGGGTGGAGGTGAAAGACTGCCATAACAAGGAGGTGGAACGCATATTCGACAGCTTCGTGCACAATTTGGAAAATATGACACCCGAGGCCGCTGCACATCAACTTCTGCTGCTCAACATGCTGAACCTGCAAGAGGAACATCGCTATGACAAGCAGGTGATGGAAGGGTTCGCCAAATTGAAGTTTAAGGTGGACGTGAGACCTTTAGTCAGGGTGGAAAATGGCGACTACGTGTTGGAAAAGCACGTCGAGAACGAAATTGGAAAGGTGGAAACAGGAGGTACTGGCATTACAATAAATAAAGAAGGCAAGATATGACAACAGAAGAGAAAACTGCCCTGCTCAAGGCTATGGGCGTGAATTTTGGCAAGACGGAAATAGTGCTCGAAAAGAATGTGGAGTACGAGATTGGAAATGTAGAGGCGGGAGGCATCGGAGTGCAGGTCAACCATGGTGTTCAGACGGTGGACAATGGCGCGAAGAAGCACGCTGCCGCTGGCTCTCCACCGAAGAAAGGGACATTCAAGATGGTGAGCGAGGTCTTCACCTACAAGTGGACAAAGAGTCATCCCGAACGGGTCACCAAGTTTTATCAGTATCTGGTGAAACTGCACGCCATCGACAAGGACACCAGCCACGAGGAGTTTGAGAAACTCTTTACGGGTGTGCCTACTGACGTGACGGTCAAGTGGATTGCACCGAAGTCGGCTCTGAAATTCCTTATCAGCAAGCTCAAGGAGCGCGGGTATATCGAGCCGGCAAGCAAGATTTGGGTCATAACGGAGAGCCACTTCAAGGATGCACAGGACAAACTGTTCAGCAATATGCGAAATGAGCACAATCCCGAACGTCTGGAGAATGTAATTGACTGTATTGCCAACACGCTCGACCCTAATAAGGACGTAAAGGAAATACAGATGATCGACGATGATACGGCAGAAGAATTATGGTCAGGCATCAAGGATAAAGGATATAACAATTAAACCACACGCCAATGGCATTCACATGGAAAGACAACGGACAGATTTTCAAGGGCGAGGGAATATATCACCTCACCTTTGTCGTGTCGGGCAGGCGCGCACTGCTCGGCCAACTGTTGCCCATTGAGCGCTCCAGGGCCTATTCCCGCTTTCATGCTGACACTCTCCCGCTGAATACATCTCCGGCTCAGTCGGGGCGGTTCACCAACCGGCTCGCCACTACTGCGCTGAGTGAGTTGGGATTCAGGGTGACGCACCATCTCATGCAGCTGGAGACGCGCTATGAAGACCCTCTCCGCCCTCCTTCGGGCAATGTGGACAAGCGGCTGCAGATATGCGGCAAGCAGCTCATGCCCGACCACCTGCATGTGGTGGTGTGGGTCAAGGATGACTTGGGAGTGAGCATACGACAGATTGCACAGGGCTTCCGCATCGGAGTGAGGAAGATTGCCGTCGAGATGGGCATACTGAAGCGGGAAGACGGGCATCTGCTCGAAATACCTTATATCCGAACACTCTCCCACAAGGGGCAGCTGAGAAGGATGATTGACTATGTGCATGCCAATCCCGACAATGCATGGATGCGCAAGCTGCATCCCGACCTCTATACCATCCGCCGGAGCAGGAGCATAGCCGGACTGCGCTTCGATACCATGGGAAAGGAGCGGTTGCTCGATTATCCCGACACATCGGTCATCGCCCTGTCCAGGTCGCTCACTCCCGAACAGATAGCCGCTGAGGTGCAACATGCACTATGGAAAGCCCGGCGAGGGTGCATCACCTACACTGCCGCCATCAATGAGGGCGAGAAAGCTGTGGCGAGAGCCATCCGCGAAGCCGGATTCCCCTTAGTGGTGATGATGCTTAGGGGATTTCCGTCAGAAGGCACCGAGGCGGCCCGCTATTTCCATCCAGGTATGGTATATCATGAGGCCTGCGGCGAGGGGCGCCTGTTCCTGCTGTCTCCCCATCCCGACAACTACCTCGCCCCCGAGCTGATTGCCCGCACCGAGGCCACCCTCCGCCAAAAAGCCGAGGCAAAAGGCCTCCACTACCATCCCATCCCCCACGCCAGCACCCGCTGGCGCATGATAGCCGCCAATGAGATGCTGAGAATGATAGCGGGCAAATAGCCCGCCCCCGCCCCCAGGCCCGTTCCCGTTTGTAAATAGGTGGCGTTCAACGCCACCTCCATCCCCAAGTGCAAGCCCCCAAGATGAAAAACCGCCCGCCGCAGGTGTTAACTGTTAACGCGAAACTCCCCAAAAAATCCGCTTCGCTGCCTCTTGGAGAAATATGTAATATATTCTAATATTATATTATATATTATAATATATAATATAATATTAATATTTCCTCTAAAAGTAAAAATCGCATTTCAATGCGAGTTTCGCGTTAACAAGTTAACACTTCCCTATGAGCCTTCCCCCTTGAGGCCATATGGCTCCACAGGGCTTCGCATACGTTTCCTCGGGGAGAAAAATTATTTTCCTCCCGAGGAAAAAATGGCACCATCCCGGATTGATATTCCTTGCTCTCCTGAGGCACGTGGCGGCAGGTGTTAACTTGTTAACGTTAATTCGACGATTTTTTTGAAAACATAAAAACGCAAAATACTAACATTCGCGCAATTCGGAACAGAAGATGAGCGGGAGTGTGAACAACCCATTGCGGATTGAAAAAAAAGTCGTACCTTTGCACACAGAAAATGCGATACCTGGATGTACTCGCAAATTAACCCTTATTGTTT
Source organism: Prevotella sp. (assembly GCA_022775105.1). Lineage (GTDB taxonomy): Bacteria > Bacteroidota > Bacteroidia > Bacteroidales > Bacteroidaceae > Prevotella. Next base: position 22,766 of record JALFIX010000223.1, read on the forward strand.
AACCCTTTAATACCTTATTATTTATGAGTATCAAAGTCAAGGCGGTCGAGCGCAACGTGTCGTTCGACAAATCAAAGGAGAAGTGGGCCTACGTAATGCAGGCCGAACTCTACAGCAAGCTCTCGCAGAGCAAAGTGATTAACGAGGCTGCACTGCGCAGCGGTATCTCCAAAGGCTCCATCAATGCAGCATGGGACGCTATCGGAGAGGTGGTCAAGGCATGGGCAACCGAGGGACACACGGTGGCTATACCCGGACTGGGAACGATGAGATTCGGACTGAGAGCCACGTCGGTGACGGATGTCAACAAGGTGGCGTCGAGCCTCATCACCACCCGACGGGTGATCTTCACCCCCAACACCGACATCAAGGACGAGCTGGCGCGCACCTCTATCAACATCACCTGCTATGACCGCAACGGCGATGTGGTGAAGCGAGTGACCTCAAGCGACGAGGGCAACGTGGAGGAGGAGCCTGAGGACCCCAATGACAATGGCGGCGGCAGCGGAAACTCCAGTGGCGGTTCTGACAACACCGGCGGCTCTGACAACACCGGCGGCGGCAGCGACGAGGAACTTCCTCCCGTAATCGGCGGTGACGATGATGGCAACGGCGGTGGCAGCGACGGTGGCAGCGACGAAGTCGTTGATAACGGAGACCTCGGTTAAAGATAGCCCATGAAGTTCATTATGTTTGTTTATCTAAAAACATCGAGTATGAAAGTTAATTGGAAGCAAGTGGCGCTCTACATCCTGCGCATCATCGAGTTGGTAATCACCGGTGCAGCCGGAGGCGCAATCACTCAACTCTAATCCCACCGATTGCCAATATCAACGCGACAACCGTTGATTCTGCAAGTCTTTCTCTCTCTCTCTCTCTCTGCAACACCTGCCCTAAATAAATTAGGGCGGGTGTTTTGTTATGGATTTACTTGGGTATCTGCCTTTTGGTTACTCAATTTTCTCAACTTAAAAACCTCCGAGGTGGTCGTATAATTTCTGAAGATAAGCCTTGGCGTTCTTAGTCCTTTCATCCACGGACTTGTCCGCAGATGAAGCGGCTATAGTCTTTTGGGTGTTGTCGAAGATTGCATATCCCGTGGAATCTATCAATCCCATGGCATCGGGGAATGTGAAGAAGGCGAAATGAGGCGCATCCGCGTCAAGCAAGTCCTTGGAATACAGGAAGTCATCGTGAGGCAATCCAAGCATCGCCAACACTGTGGCAGATATATCAATCTGGCTGCCTATAGTCTCCACCTTGCGTGGCTCCGTAATCATTCCACCAAGCATAATGAGCGGTATCTCATATCGCCATAGCTTATAATTGTCAATCTTCCCGGGCCAACAACCTAGATGGTCGGGAACTATCACCACCAAAGTATTATCCCATTGCGGCAGTTTCTTCAGATTCTCGATGAATCTTCCAAGATGATAGTCAGCATAAGAGAAGGCGTTCAGCTCAGGCTGCTTCAACTTTTGATAGTCGGGAACGTCAAAAGGTTCGTGACTGCTGCCTGTCATCATCACCTTAAGGAATCTTTTGGATGGAACAAATGCCTTGATGTCAGCGAGCAAACGGTCATACACGGGACCGTCAGCCACTCCCCATTTTCCTGTCTGTAATTTCTTCTCGAAGTCAAACTGATGAGTGATATGTTGGAATCCCGTTCCCATGAGATATGACTTCATATTACTGTAGTTGGCATCTCCGCCATAATAGAAATGAGTGTCATATCCGTTCTTTCCGAGAGAGCCGGCAATAGAGGGCAATGACGTGGATATACGAGGCATATCCATCACGCTCATAGTGGGTTGTGCAGGGAGTCCGCTCATCACCGCCACCATAGCCCTGTCGGTGCGGAAACTGTTGGCATAGAAACGGGAGAAATACAGACCCTCCTGAGAATACTTGTCGAGCCAGGGCGTCACACCTTTCACATGTCCTGCCTCCGACATGATATATCGTGAGAAGCCTTCCATACATATCAGCACCACGTTATAGTCATGTCTCTCTGCCGACGACCTTAATGTAGTGTCAGTCAATTCCTTGAAAAGACTCGATGCCTCATTGTCATCCATATATCGGTATCGTGTGGCAATATCTTCCTGATGAGTGACTGCCTCAACGAAAGAGAATATAGGATTAACGGCTGCATGGTTAAGCAGGATGTCATCTGAGAAATACACGCTTCCCGTGTGGTTTGTTCCTGTATCCACTCCACCTCGTATCGGGATTATGAGCAATGCCGTGAGCAGGAGCATGACAACCGTGTTGATTATACTTTTGCACAAGGATTCTCGCCTTGTTTCCCGTTGATATGCTTTCTCCAGTGAACGCCATATCCACCATTGCGGCAGAAACAACAATACCGCCACACCGATGATAACTATCGGCACAAGTATCATCTGCACAGTAGTCATGCTCGCCACGGCATCCGCTGGCGATGTCTTTATATATAATAAAGGTGTATTGTCGAGAGGGAACCGCCAATAACCATACAGCACGAGATTGCTGACATATCCCAAACTGCAGGCCAAAGCCGCTATACCCGACCACACATACCATATCCACCTAATGCCCTTGCCTCGCCACCATAATCTCACCGTCAGCAATAATCCTACAACCATCGTGAGATAACCCGCAATACTAATGTCGAGCCTCACCCCATGCCACATCACCTGCATCCAGTGGGCAATGCCATAGTCGCCAAGGTAAATCAAGCAGAACAGCACCTTGGTGATCACACCTACAATAATCCACCACAGAAATGTGAATAAAAAAGCCTTTATATTTGCCATGCTATATAATCATAATGAATTGAAAATGCAAAAATACGGATTTTTTATGAGATAAACAAACAAAAAGTCAAAATAATAGTAAAAAGACGCGACTTTTCCGAAAAAGTCATCATTTCCACTTCGAGAGCTTCCACCAGTTCCACCACTTCCACCAGTTCCACAAGCATGGTGGTGGCTAAAAGGAAAACGTCCGCCGTAGGGTCTTACCTCGTGTAAGACCGTCAATATATATATATCTTTAGCAGGCAAAAACAAATCCGCTAACTGGCAAACAATCTTTTGCCAGTTAGCAAAAGATCATTTGCAAGCAAGCACAAAGATAAGACAACACCCTTAGACACATCACAACACTACCCTATAATGACATCAAGACAATACCCTATAATGACACCACGACAACAACTGTTCATATACCACATGGAAGCCTGTTAGGATAATTGCAGACTAAAGGAATGGTGTAAGATATGCAGGAAGGAACATAGTCTGCCCATCTCGCTGCAAATCCTTTGTATATATCAGATATCGTTGCAGTATGCGTGAAGGGTATTTCTGGCAAAAAGCATCTATAGAAGCATGACGTTTATAACCAGAAGACTTCACTTCTATGGGGCAAATCTTATTGCCACGCGATAGCAGAAAATCCACCTCGTAATTATGCTTTCCTGTTTCTGTGGGAAATGTATAATAGAACAGGCGGTTGCCTGAAGCACGCAACATCTGTGCCACTACATTTTCATACACATAACCCAAGTTCGCATCTATCTTGTCACTAAGAAGTTTCTGATATATAATGTTTTCCGTGAAATCCTTATCCTTGAATGCCAATGTCACAAAAAGCCCGGTATCGCCAACATACATCTTATATCTGTTCATATCCATACATAGCGACATGCCCACCCCGGGATCATTCGCATGATATGCCATATTAATAGTCATCGACTCCTGCAGTTGGGATATTAGTTGTGACTTGGTCGTATCGCTTGTTGTATTTCCGATTACACTTGTCACTTGATACCTTGAAGCATTCTTGCCAAGTTGAGATGGTATTGCGTCAAAAAGCATTGAGATGCGTCCCGACGGGTCAATCTTATGAAAGTCTTCCTCGTAAAGTGAGATAATATTGCGTTTCACCATGTCAACTTCCTCCATGTTATTTGTATCGAGAAAGGCGTTTAAAGACTGGGGCATTCCTCCCACAAGCATGTACAAGCGGAAATCTCTCATCAGTTTTCTATTAAGGCCATCTCCAAGCGAAGTCCTCTTTTCAAACGCATCCCTAAGCAATTCCATCGAGACGTTATCCCCCATAGCCCATTTAAATTCCTCATAGTCCATGGGTAGCATGGTGACACGTTGTTCCTCGCTTGGGATAACTATGTTCTGGACGTTTTTATGAATGGAGATGAGCGAGCCTGTCTCAATATAGTCGTATCTGCCGTCTGCTACAAGATGTTTTATGGCTTGACGGGCTTTCGGACACATTTGCACTTCGTCGAACACAATTAGCGACTGACGTTCAAAGAGTTTCACCTTATAATGATACTGTAGTCGCATAAAAACATAGTTCAGTTCATTGATATGGTCAAAAAGCTCTATTATATCCTTACCGGCTATTGAGAAGTCGATAAGGATATAGGATTTATACTCCTTTTCTGCAAACTGGCGAACGATAGTAGATTTTCCCACTCGACGTGCACCCTCTACTAATACAGCCGTTTTACCATTGCTTTTCGATTTCCAATTCAATAGCTGATTGTATATCTTTCTCTTGAATATCCTCATAATCTTTATGATTTATGATGTTAAACCGGGTGCAAAATTACAAAGAAATCCCCAAATCTCAAAATCTTTTATGTTAAAATATCCCCAAATCTCAAAATCTTTTATGTCAAAATATCCCCAAATCTCAAAATCTTTAGCATTTAGGACCAAGAATAAATACTTTCCGCATGGGGTTGGTGGAAGTTGCGGAACAGGTGGAAACATCTTATTACAAAGAATTTGGCTCCATGCCACGATGTGAACCACAGACTGTCTTGTAAACCTCATACAAGTCGCTTGTCAGTTTGGCAATATCAAAGCGACGGGCATACTCCTTGCCTTGAGCTATCATATTCTGCCTCAGGGTAACATCGTTATATACAGAATGTATGGCATCTGCCATTCCCTCCACATCATCGGGATTAACATAGAGAGAGGTAGGGCCTCCCGCCTCTTCAAGACATGAGCCGGTGCAACCTATGGCTGGCAATCCACTCGTGATGGCCTCAAGCATCGGTATGCCAAAACCCTCGATACGGGAAGGATAGACAAATGCCGTTGCCAACTTATAAAACACGGGCAAGTCATCATAGTTAACACCATGACGGATATGGAGCAAATGAGATATGCCACTTGCCTCTGCATAACCGACAACCTCATCAAGATAAGGAGTGCTACGTCCTACCGCCACAATATTTATATCCTCCCCTTTCTCATGCAGCATAACCACTGCCTTAACGGCAAGCAGCAGATTCTTTCTCTCTTCAATGCTGCCTACGTAAAGCAGGAATCTGTCGGGCAGATTATGACGCCCGCTTACATCTTTCTTCACCTCATCCGAAACCTCCTTGGCGAAAACCGGGTCACATCCCTGATAAACAACATCAATCTTCTTTTCGTCAATACCATAATACCGGATAATTTCCTTCTTTGTAAAATCACTGACAGCAATGACCCTATCGGCATTCTCACATGCCCGACGGAACTTATAGTTATATATCTTTCTGTCGATGAGATGGTAGTATTTCGGATAATGCAGGAATATTAGGTCGTGGATTGTAACCACACTCTTGCATCCCGCCTTGCGGATATTAAGCGGCAACTCGTTGCTCAGTCCATGAAAAATATCAATCCCGTCTTTCCTTATGTCATCTGTTATGCCGAAAACCCGCCACAGGGAGCGCAAACACCTCCACACCTTAGCAACGGGTAAGCACACCTTTATTTTATCCCTTGAAGGAATCTCGTCAAAGTACTGCATACGTCTCTCATTGGGAACGTATGCCACATACAGATTATCGGGGAAAGACTCCATCAATCCCCTAATCACAAAACGGCTGTAGTTTCCCAGTCCCGTCCTGTTCTGTGCTGCCCGTTTGGCGTCAAATCCTATTCTCATCATAGCTTTCTAATGCAAAAGTAATAAAAATAATACATATATCATATTAATAAACCACCCTTTAACTTTTTTTACCTACATTTATTTGGTTTTAATTATATATTAGCTTACCTTTGCATAAAAAAGTAAGATATGATACCCAAAATTATACATTATTGCTGGCTTTCTGATGAACCTTTCCCTAAAAAGATAAGGAAATGTATGGAAACATGGAAGAAGACACATCCCGACTATGAAATAGTGAGATGGAGCACAAAGAATTTCGACATAAATTCCATACCATACGTGAAGGAAGCATTTGAAGCCAGGAAATGGGCCTTTGCAGCAGATTACATAAGGATGTATGCCCTATACACACAAGGTGGCATTTATCTTGACTCAGATGTCATACTTCTAAAACGATTTGACGACTTTCTCAACAATTCGTTCTTCTCATGCATGGAGTATCATCCCATACAGATAGAAAAGTGTGGAACGATGAATTACATCGACTCCGACGGAAAACGTATTGCCGACAAATATATAGAAGGCATACAAATCCAAGCCGCAGTGATGGGGGCGGAAAAGGGCAACCCATTCGTCAAGGAAGTAATGGATTGGTATAGCGACAAACATTTCGTTAATGAAGACGGAACTATTCGCACAAACGTATTGTCACCTTACATATATGCGAGAGTTGCTGAGAAAATCGGATTTATATACAAGGACATCGACCAGAATCTTCCTGGCGGAATCCACATATACCCGTCGGAAACATTTGCAGGTAACAAGCACGAGGTGACACCCAACAGTTATGCCATTCACTTATGCGCCCACAGTTGGCACATGTCGCCAATGGAAAAAATCAGGAAGTGGCTTGGCATAAGCAAACGATTTAAAAGACAATAAAATTATTATGGAACACACGGCGACAATACTTGTTATCCACGTGAAAGGACAAAACGAACGCAAGGTTTTCATCGAAAAACAACTTGCGAGAACTGGTATGCCATACCATTTCATTGAAGACGGAAACATCAGTGACTTAACACCCGGAATTCTTGACAGATACTTTATTGACAATGGAAAAGAGGACACTATAAAACGGAAATGTCCTGCTGCAAGTTGTGCATATAAACATATTCTTGCCTTGAAATATATCATTGACAATGACATGCCAGGAGCATTGATATTTGAAGATGACATCAAAATAAAGAAGAATTTTAATCACATATTCGAACAGAGTATGAAAGAATGTCGGCAAAACCACGCTGACGAGCCTTTCATGATTAATTATGAGGAAAGCAGTCTTCTGCTTGTGCCCAGAAGCCAACGCAGGAAAGGACAGGTTTTGTACAAAGCAACAAGAGACCGTTTTACCGGATGTTTGTATATCAGCAGAAAAGCAGCTGAAGTTATGATACGCGACCTTATGGAAAACAAGACTGAATTCACAAGCGACCGTTTTCACAACCATCTCATAGAAAAAGGCATTATAACCTATTACTGGAGTTATCCTTGCACAGCATGTCAATGCAGTTGCGACGGCAGTATGCCCACGATGATTCCCACAAGGCCCCGCCCGTTCAAACGTCTAAAATGGTTTTATAAAAAAGCATATAAACACTTACTATACCACTTAAGATGAGAAAAGATATGATACAGAAATTCTGGTACACATATTTTCGCCATACCCGCAAGAACACCCACTTGTCATTTTTTATTGTGGGCTTCATACGTTACATATTCCCCAAGACTATTCTAAGGAAAAGACTGGCCCAGTAGATATTCTCCGTGGATGACTTA
>JALFIX010000225.1 GCA_022775105.1 Prevotella sp.
CCCTCAGAGCCGACACGAAGATAGCCTTGGGGGCTGAGTCAGGAGTGGTCACCACATCATAGGGCAACTGGTTGATGTAGCCAAAGAGACCTGCCTCAAGCAAGGCAGCCTTCACCTGCTCACCAGTGAGCGATGCAACATCCTTTACTCCGAAATCAGTGAATACTTGAGTGGCATCAGCCTGAACCTTCACGGCGAGCACTTTTCTGCGCTCCCCACGCTCCACTGCAGTGACCGTACCACTCACTGGAGATGCAAACTTCATCTCCGGACAGTTCTTGTTGATAAATAATGCGTCGCCGGCCTTCACCTTGTCACCTTCCTTGACGACCACCTTGGGGACAACCCCCTCAAAGCAGTCGGGCTGGAGGGCATACTTGCCGTTGGACTTCAGCTGGAGTTTCTTTCTCTCAGCCTTGCCCGCAAGGTTAATGTCAAGACCTTTGCGCAACTTGAATAAATTAGCCATTTTGTATTACTTTGTTAGACATTTGCGTTATATTCGCTGCAAAATTACATAAAAAAATTAAATTATTAGCACTTATCTTAAACAAATCATCGTTTTTGCGACATTTTTTAGTAATTTTGTGCCCAAATAATGGATTTGCAATCGTTTTGCAATCCCGATATAACAATACTTTGAAGCATTGAAGTGGATTAAACATATAATAAATGTAACGTTGTGGACGATGGTCGGAATATACTTCATGACTGCCGTGCTTATTAACGTGCCATATATACAGAGAGCTCTTGCCAACACAGTGGCGGAACTCGTGGCAAATACTCTCCATACCAAGGTTGAAGTGGGACGCATCGACCTCGGCCTGTTCAACCGTATAATTATTGACAACACCACCATCTACGACCAAGACGGAAAACCAATGGTCAAGGCTGCGCGACTGGCTGTGAGGATTGCCCCCCTGGAACTCATCGAGGGACGCATACGCATATCCTCGGCACAGATGTTCGCCACTCACTTTAACCTCTATCGTCGCAACGCCAACTCGCCGCACAACTTCCAGTTTGCCATCGACGCCCTCGCCTCAAAGGACTCCACAAGCCAGAAGAAACCGCTCGACATTGCCGTCAACTCATACATCATGCGCCACTGCAGCGTCAGCTACGACCAATGGGACAAACCGGCACGCCGAGGGACATTCGACACCAACCATATCCGCATGTCGGAGATAGGCACATACATTATATTACGCACACTCACCAACGACTCGCTCAACGTGTCGGTGAAGAAACTCACGGCCAAGGAGCAGTCGGGGCTGAAGGTGGACAACATCAAGTTCAACCTAACGGCAGGCAAGTCGGGATGCCTTCTCACTGACTTCTCACTTCTCATGCCCCACTCGCGGTTAAGCATCGACAGGTTCAAGGCCAACTACCAACTCAACGCGCAGGGCGGAATCGACAAAAAATCAATAAGGTTTGAGGGAAGAATCACACCCTCGGACATCACACTTGCCGACATCTCGGCCCTCGTACCAGGACTGGGCGACTTCCACAGCAAGGTAACACTTAACATAGCCGTCAACGGCACCGGAAACCATATCAACGTGACAAACCTCAGCCTCACCTCCACCTCAGGCGACCTAAACATCATAGCCAACGGATGGTATGAATCCACCTCGCCACATACTAAATGGAACATCAACCTCGACCGTTTCAACGCTTCAGCAAAAACTATAGAGTTTCTATCGCAAAACATTAAGGGCAAGGATATTAACATACCGGAAGCCGTGTATCGTATCGGTGATATTTCACTTCAAGGCCACGGAAACGGAAACACTAATGGAAATATCTCCGCCCATACCACCCTATCCACCGGCATAGGCAATGCAAACCTGTCAATAGAGGGAAATGACAACCGCCAATTCAGCGGGCACCTGCTCACCGACAACATCGCCTTGGGCACACTGCTTGATGACGAACGACTCGGAGACATCACAACAGACATCTCATTTAGCGGCAGCAACCCCAAAGGAGGATCGCCAACAGTAAGCGCAAAGGGAGTAATATCAAAATTCGCGTTCAACGGCTATACATACAGCAATATCGACATCGACGGAACATACGCAAAGGATGACATCACGGGAAGAGTGTCTATCGACGACCCTAACATCAGCCTCACAGCCGAAGGACATCTGGGGGCAGGAGAGACTGGAAAGGGAAAAAAAATACAGATAGAGGCACTGCTCACTAATTTCCGCCCCGCAGTGACACGACTGAGCGAGAAATGGGGCGACGCCACATTCACCACTTCACTCTCAGCCGACATCTTCGCTTCGGGGATAAGCGACTCCGAGGGCATAATCACACTAAGAGACTTCGGCATGACATCATCCACCGACACTTGCAACATCCACCAGATGCAAGTGCGCACAGGATATGACCACCAGGGACACTACCTCGTCATGGAGAGTGACTTCGGCTATGCCATGCTCACAGGATATTTCAACCATTCGTCACTCGCCACAAGTATCACCTCCCAGCTTGGCAGACACATACCAATACTCGCCCCGTCAGGCACAAACAAGACGGGAGACAACAACTTCACACTCATCGCCTACCTCAACTCCACAGACTGGATGAAACCACTGCTCGGCATACCGTTGAGCATACAGCAGCCCATACAGCTGAGAGGCAGCGTGGAAGACTCGCGAAACTCGCTCGTATTGGAATGTATGGCCCCGCAGTTTACATACGACGAAAAACCGTTCACTGCCGCCAACCTCTTCATTCATTCCTATGCCGACAGTCTCGTATGTTCAACCGGAGTGGTCAAGCATCAGGACAACGGAGACTTGCTTGACCTTAACGTCGTATGCAATGCAAATGACAACCTCGTGGATGCATCATTGAAATGGTGCAATGAAAACAAGACAAGAGGCGAACTTAACGCCACCTCGTCCTTCGGCAAGAACGACAAGGGAGTGACCTATGCCCACGTTGTGGTGAAACCATCCAACATCACCATCGGCGACAAGACATGGCAGGTTCATTCATCAGACATCCTATACATGCCCAAACATATCGACATCAATGAGTTCACCATCGCCCACGACCGCCAGCACATCATCGTAAACGGAACGGCAAGCGCCAGCAGGTCAGACTCGCTGCACATCGACCTCAACGGCATCGACGTTGGATATATCCTCGACCTTGTCAATTTCCATTCGGTGGATTTCGACGGAAATGCCTCCGGTAAGGCTCTCGTTGTGGCTCCATTCGGCGAATTAAGAGCCAACGCCAACCTCACCGTCGATGACTTCCTGTTCGAACACGGAAGAATGGGTGTGCTGGACGCAAAGGTGAACTGGAACACCCAGGAGAGCCAAATTGATATCGACGCCATAGCCAACGACGGCGACGACGCACGGACCGTAATCAAGGGATATGTGTCGCCTAAGAAAAACTACATAGATCTCGCCATACGTGCCGACAGCACACACATCGACTTTATGCACTCCTTCACAAAGAGCTTCATCAGCCAGATTGACGGTCGTGCCGTGGGCGAAGTGCGGCTCGCCGGACCTCTCAGCACCATCAACCTCACGGGCAAGATCGTGGTCAACGGCAGTGCGATGATTCGTCCACTCAACTGCCGCTACACCCTCGACAACGACACAATCACGCTCATCCCCGACGAAATCGAACTGCGCAATGCCGTCATCCGCGACGCCTACGGCAATGCGGGATATGTCAACGGATTCATACATCACAAGCACCTCACCCGATTGAGCTATGACCTGAACGTCAAGGCTGACAACCTTCTTGCCTACGATTTCCGCGACTTCGGCAACGACACTTTCTATGGCACTGTCTATGCCGACGGCAACGTGGATATACAGGGACGCAGCGGATACCTGAAGATGGACGTTGATGTCACTCCAAAGAAAAACTCCACTTTTGTGTATAATGCCTCCACCAACGACCAGATATCCAGCCAGGAGTTCATCAACTGGAATGACGTGACATCAATAACCAACAATCAGTCATCAATAACCAACAATCAGTCATCAATAATCAATAATCAGTCATCAATAATCAATAATCAGTCATCAAAAGAAGTGTATGCCTACCCCACCGACATGTTCATCAACTTCAACATCAACTGCACCCCCGACGCCACCATCCGCCTGCTGATGGACAGCCACACCAACGACTACATCACCATGTACGGCAGAGGAATGCTGCGCGCCACCTATTATAATAAAGGTGCATTCAACATGTTCGGCACCTACACCCTCGACCATGGCACCTACGGCATCACCATACAGAACATCATCAAGAAGAACTTCACCTTCAACGAGGGGGGAACATTCGTCTTCGGCGGCAATCCGTATGACGCAACCCTTAACCTCCAGGCTTCATATACAGTAAACGGTGTGTCGCTCTCCGACCTCAACGTGGGCAACAGCTTCACCAACAACACCGTGAAGGTGAACTGCCTCATGAACATCGGCGGTGTGGCTCGCAACCCGCAGGTTAGCTTCGACCTCGACATGCCCACCGTAAGCTCCGACGAAAAGCAGATGATACGATCAGTGCTCAACTCCGAGGACGAACTCAACCAGCAGGTGGTTTATCTGCTCGGCATAGGACGCTTCTACCCCACCGGCAGCAACAACTCCACCTCGCGCGACCAGAGCGACACCTCGCTCGCAATGCAGAGCCTGCTCTCAGGAACCATCTCATCCCAGATAAGCAGCATGCTCAACACCGTCATAAAGAACGACAATTGGAACTTCGGCGCAAACATATCCACAGGCGACGAGGGATGGAACAATGCAGAATACGAGGGTATAGTCAACGGCCGACTGCTCAACAACCGACTGCTCATCAACGGACAGTTCGGCTATCGCGACGATGTCAACACAGCAAGCACCAACTTTATCGGCGACTTCGACATACGCTATCTGCTGCTGCCCAACGGCAATCTCGCGGTGAAAGTGTATAACCAGACCAACGACCGCTACTTCACCAAATCAAGTCTCAACACCCAGGGTGTGGGCTTAATCATGAAGAAGGATTTCCGAAATGTGTTGGACCTCATCGGTAAAAAAAAGAAAAAGAAGAAAAGAGCCGACAGTAATTGAATAGTTTAAACAACAGCTACCAACGGTTAAAAAACTCAAAAAAACTTATCAATCTTTTGGAGTTTCCATTTTTTTGTTATAGTTTTGCATCTGATAGGCATAAAAGCCACATTTTATTATAACTAAAAAGGAAGCCAAAGATGAGACAGCTGAAGATTATCAAATCAATCACCAACCGCGAGAGTGCCTCTTTAGAGAAGTATCTGCAAGAAATCGGAAAGGAAGAACTCTTGACGGTGGACGAGGAAGTGGAACTCGCCCAACTCATTCGCAAGGGTGACCGCAAGGCCCTTGAAAGATTGACCAAGGCCAATCTTCGTTTTGTTGTGTCTGTGGCAAAACAATACCAAAATCAAGGTCTCACCCTACCCGACCTCATCAACGAGGGAAACGTGGGACTGATAAAAGCCGCCGAAAAATTTGACGAGACACGAGGATTCAAGTTCATATCATACGCCGTATGGTGGATTAGGCAGAGTATCCTGCAGGCTATAGCCGAACAAAGCAGAATAGTGAGGTTGCCTCTCAACCAGGTTGGCTCTGTCAACAAGATAAACAAGGCACTAAACAAGTTTGAACAGGAAAACGAGCGACGCCCATCCATAGAGGAAATAGCCGCCACTACGGATATTCCAGAAGAAAAAGTGGATGATGCCTTGAAGGCAAACACACGCCATGTCTCTGTTGACGCACCTTTTTCCGATGACGACAGCGGCAGTATGCTCGACGTGATGACCGACTCCAACGCCCCGTCTGTTGACAAAGAACTGCTGATGGAATCTCTGAGAGAGGAACTGCGCAAGGTGCTTGACACACTGAAAGAGCGCGAACGCCTGGTCATCAAGGACTATTATGGCATAGACACCCAGGAAAAGACCCTTGAGGAAATAGGGTCAAAATATGGTCTCACACGCGAACGTGTAAGGCAAATCAGGGAAAAGGCCATAAGGAAGCTTCGCAACAGTTCCAACAGCAACATACTCAAGACCTATTTAGGCAGCTGATTATTGATATAAAGATTACACATTATTTTTATATATAAATTAGAGCGCCTCGTCATCGGGGCGCTCTAATTTTTGGTATTTTGTCTTCGGGAGATGTTTTTTCTTTCTCAGGTATGCAGCCTTGCGAAGCTCATATTCCTCGCGATGCTTCTCCAAAAAATTGTCTGCCATAGCTTAATCCCTGAACTTGTTATACAAGACACTGATTTTCAAAGGTGAAGCCGATACAGGATTACCATTGGCATCCTTACCGTCCCTACCCAGGAAATTGGTACCACGCACAAGCTTTGTACTCTTAAGCCCTATCTCGTTAGTCACGCTGGTGACTGTCGTTGAAGAACTTGTCGTAGAAGAGTTTGTGTTGACTGTCACCGGCATAATCACCACCTTGTTCCAGTCCTCACTTCCTTTTCCCCCCTGCTTAATCTGCCACATTTTGTTGACAAGATCAGCAATGTTGTTAAACGTGTAAGTGTTTTGACTGCTGCTGTAGGATGCAAGATATGACATCTTGCTGTCAGGCACATTTCTCTTCTCGAAGAAGGAATAAATACTGTCTTTAGGCAACATCAACACACTGGCAGGTGCGGTGAACAAAGCCTCTTCAGTCTCATAGTTGTATCTTGGTATGATAATCTTCGCACTGCTGATGGTGTCGTTCTCATGCCCTCTCTTAATATCCTCAATAGGAAGTTCCATTTCAGTGAACAACCCCGACGGACTTTTCAGATATGTACACGACATATCAGCAGCAAGCTCTGCCATACGCTGCTTGTCGTTGCTGATAAAAGTGGTCTGCATGACCTCTTCTGTTCCTGAGAATCTCGCCGACATTGTTGTCAGGGTATCCCCACTGATGGCCTTAAAATCCGTGAACAGACTGACAAAGATTATCTCTCCCATATTACCGATGCCATTGGTCTGCTCGAAATAGAATCCTGGACACACATTGTGTATGAAATTGTATGAAGACGTGAAATATTCAGGATGCTTATATAGCATGGTCAACAGATACGAACCATAGTTTCTGTACTTGTTGCCCCTCATGTCAACGTATTCTCCCAACTGGTTGAGGTCAAATTCCACTGCCTTATATGTGATGGCGCTTGAGCTTGTCTCCGAGGCAAGGCCTTCATACGTAAATGACTTGGCAACCTTAAGTTCATTACCGTCCTTACGCAAGTATCCCTTGTTCGTGATGTCGTAGTTACTGTAGTAGTTGACTCCATCCTCAAGTGGTTTTGCGAGCTCATGCAGCGTAACCTTCAGCGTATTGAGAGAGTCACCCACATAACTGTTGATGAACATTCCTATCCTGCAACCGTCGGCAATATAGTTTCCATATTCATCTTTCTCGCATCTGAGGCTGTCCTCCTTGGGTTTGCCGTTAATGAGTCCTACAGCCACTCCCAACTGCGTTGAGAAGCTGCTTGTCACATACGAGCCTGTCTCCGTATCCTTTACGTGTCCCACGTAAGGATAAATGTTGGTAGCCAAGACAGAGTCAACCGTCATCGATCTTGTCACTACTCCAAATGTGTCAGGCAGCAATGCGAATTTGTCGGCAGTATGTGTGAGTGTGTCTCCAAGTGTGTCCGTTGTGTCGTCGCATGCTGTCAATCCCAAACACATCAGGACCGCAACATACATTATCCTAATCTTCATTATATTTCGAGGTATTAATTATTAATTCCAAATATTTTCATTCTTCACTCTTCATTCTTCATTTAGAATTCTCACTCTTCCCCACAGATACCGTCAAAGAACTCCTTGTATGCTGGCTTGTAGTCCTCACCTGGATATTCAAGCACAGGCACACCCTTGTTCTTGGCATATTCCACAAGTTCCTTCTCAACGTTGGAGCCTGCCTCTATCACACCGTCGGAATAATCGATTGCAATCTTGGAGAGAGAATTGAAATCGAGCACCTCGGGATAGGCCGAAAGCACTTCGGCATTAGCGTCGCGGAACTCCATATAATGACGTAGGTCGGGACCGAAGTCACTGTCAAGATCCTTGTTGAACAGCGAGGTCACCACCTTCACGTTAGAGAATGAAGGCTCGTCGCGGTATGCTGTCTTGATATAAAGCGGGACAATGGAACTCATCCATCCCTGACAATGAATCACATCAGGAATCCAGCGAAGCTTCTTCACCGTCTCCAGTAC
This sequence comes from Prevotella sp., assembly GCA_022775105.1. Classification (GTDB taxonomy): domain Bacteria; phylum Bacteroidota; class Bacteroidia; order Bacteroidales; family Bacteroidaceae; genus Prevotella. Next base: position 8,281 of record JALFIX010000225.1, read on the forward strand.
TCCACGCGCAAAGAAGATGGCACGCTCTCCATTGTCATCATAATCGACACCATTCTCGTCCTTTCCCATAAGACGCTTGGTAAAGTAGTCGTCATTATCGATGAAATAAACCTGGATTCTTGTTTGCGGAATAGATGCAACCTTAATAATCAGAGGGTGGTCAGTTTCATTGATGATGAGATTCATTCCTGACAGGCGAATCACCTCATGCAGTTGTCCACGGCGTTCATTAATATTGCCCCATTTGGGCATGAAAGTACGAATATCCGAACCTTTCTCCTGCAGCAGCTGCGGGAGCTTTTTACCCATTGTGGACAATTCGCTGTCGGAGACATACGGTGAAATCTCCTGATTGATGAATAATATTTTCTTTGCCATATATTTAAGTTTTGACACTGCAAAGATACGCATTTTTTTCCAAAAAACGGCATTTTCTTTTGATTTTTGCTAAAAATAAACTTTTATTTGGTATATTTTTAGTATATTTCTTCCATATTTGCCAAAAATTGTGTTATTTTGCACCCGATTTCAGACATTAAGGCAAGAATACATATATAGAAATGAAAGTATTTAGCAAGATTGCAGAACTTCAAAACGCGCTCTTCGACGCGCGCAAGGAAGGAAAGACGATTGGACTCGTTCCCACCATGGGAGCACTTCATGAAGGTCATGCTTCGCTCGTCAGGCGCAGTGTGGCAGAGAACGGTATCACTGTGGTATCCGTGTTTGTTAACCCTACTCAGTTCAACGACAAGAACGACCTTAAAAACTATCCGCGCACACTGGAGGCGGACTGCCAGCTGCTTGAGCAGTGTGGCGCCGACTATGTTCTTGCTCCCTCTGTTGAGGAGATGTACCCCACTCCCGACACACGGCAGTTTGAATATCCGCCTGTATCCACGGTTATGGAAGGCGCCCACCGTCCAGGACACTTCAACGGAGTATGCCAGGTGGTCAGCCGCCTGTTCTATATCGTGCGCCCAGACAGGGCCTACTTCGGCGAGAAGGACTGGCAGCAGATTGCCGTCATCAAGGCTATGGTAAGACATCTCTCACTGAAAGTCAACATCGTGGAATGTCCTATTGTAAGGGATGCCGACGGACTTGCGCGCTCAAGCCGCAACACCCTCCTCGCCCCCGACGAGAGAGCCATTGCCCCAAATATCTACAAGGCTCTCAAGGCCAGCACCGACTATGCCAAGACCCACTCCCTCAAGGATACCCACGACAAGGTTGTAGCCGACATCAATTCTGTTGACGGTCTCGACGTGGAATATTTCGCCATTGTCGATGGCAATACGCTTGTGGATATAAAGGATTGGGATGATTCAGACTATGTGGTTGGATGTATCACCGTTTATTGCGGAAAAACCCCCATCCGACTTATTGACCATATTAAATATAAGGGATAAAGAGATATGTTGATTGAAGTATTGAAATCTAAGCTGCACTGTGTGACTGTCACTGAGGCCAACCTCAACTATATGGGCAGCATCACCATTGACGAGGACCTCCTGGATGCCGCCGAGATGATTCCCGGACAGAAGGTACAGATAGTTGATAACAACAACGGTGAAAGATTTGAGACATATATAATTAAAGGAGAAAGAGGCAGCGGCTGCGTATGCCTCAACGGTGCCGCCGCACGCAAGGTGCAGGTGGGTGACGTATGCATCATCATAGCCTACGCACTGATGGACTTTGAGGAGGCGAAGACCTTCCAGCCTAAGGTGGTTTTCCCTGAAAACAACAAGGTCGTTTTATAAAAATGACATAGAGAAGGATAAACACTATCCGCATCTTGCGTTCAGCCAAGGCTGAATTATTACAAAAATGGATAATATAAAAGCCGGGACAATGAATGTCCCGGCTCTTTTGTTTTATTCAATGACCACAAGCGGGTCGCCTTCCATCACGCTCTGTCCAGGCTGAACGAGTATCGCCGTCACCTTTCCGCCCTTCTCGGCTTCGAGGTTGTTGGCCATCTTCATAGCCTCGAGAACTACAACCGTATCGCCCTCGGCAACAGTGTCACCCTCAGACACCTTAATCTCGGTGATTACACCGGGCAGCGGGGCCTTTACGGCATTCTGGGTGTTGGCACTCGATGCTGAAGCGCCGGACGAGGCAGGAGCCGCGGCGGGAGCTGCTGGCCTTACAACAGGCTTCGGCTTCTCTGGTTCCTTCTCAGGCTCCATCTCTACCTTATACTGCTCACCGTTGACTGTGACGTCAGCCACATTATCCACGATGTCGCCGATGGCTACCTTATATTCCTTGCCATCTATTGTATATTTGTACTCTTTCATCTTGTTAATATTTTGATGGCAGCGGGGTCATGCTCAGAGCATAACCGTTCCATTGCGTGTTGCGCTCGTCAATGGTGATAACTCCAGTTATCTTGTCGTGCACATTATTGCCCATGTATTCATGCAGGGCAAGCGCAATGGCTGCATACACGTTTTTGTCTTCTTTCATAATAATTACATTGGAATGTTACCGTGCTTCTTTGCAGGCAGCGACTCGCGCTTGGTGGCGAGCTGGGCAAGGCCGCGGCAGATGCGGAAGCGGGTATTGCGTGGCTCGATGACATCATCGATATAGCCATACTTAGCTGCCTGGTAAGGAGTAGCGAACAAGTCGTTGTACTCTTCCTCCTTCTCTGCGAGGAATGCCTGAACATCCTCTCCTGCCTCCTTCTTTGCCTTGGCTTCCTTGGCACAGAGTACTGCAACGGCACCTGAGGCTCCCATAACGGCAATCTCGGATGAGGGCCATGCATAGTTGAGGTCGGCACGCAACTGCTTGCAACCCATAACGATGTGGCTACCGCCATAGCTCTTGCGCAATGTGATGGTAATCTTGGGCACTGTGGCCTCTCCGTAAGCGTAGAGCAACTGTGCGCCGTGAAGGATGACAGCATTGTACTCCTGGCCTGTTCCGGGAAGGAATCCGGGAACGTCAACGAGGCTGACAATAGGAATGTTGAACGCGTCGCAGAAACGTACGAAGCGGGCACCCTTGCGGCTGGCGTTCACGTCGAGCACACCTGCATATACTGAAGGCTGGTTGGCTACGATACCTACGCTCTGACCATTGAAGCGGGCAAAACCGATGATGATGTTGCGGGCAAACTTAGGCTGGATCTCGAAGAACTCACCGTCATCCACAATACCGCCAATCACCTTATACATATCATATGCCTCATTGCCGTTGTCGGGGATAATCTCGTTGAGGGCATCCTCAAGACGGTCGATAGGATCCTCGCACTTCTTGCGCGGAGCGGTTTCCATATTGTTCGACGGGATATATGAGAGCAGGGTCTTGATCATCTGCAGTCCCTCTTCCTCAGTCTTGGCAGTGAAGTGGGTCACACCACTCTTTGATGCGTGTACGCTGGCACCACCGAGATGCTCCTGGTCGATGTCCTCTCCAGTAACAGACTTAACCACCTTCGGACCAGTGAGGAACATGTAAGATGTGTTCTCCATCATCAGGGTGAAGTCGGTCAATGCGGGAGAATAAACGGCACCACCGGCGCAAGGACCGAAGATACCGCTAATCTGCGGAATCACACCCGAAGCGAGGATGTTGCGCTCGAAGATTTCTCCATATCCTGCAAGAGCGTTGATACCCTCCTGAATACGTGCGCCACCCGAGTCATTGATACCGATGACGGGAGCACCCATCTTCATTGCCATATCCATCACCTTACAGATCTTCTGAGCCATAGTCTCAGACAGAGAACCGCCGTTAACGGTGAAGTCCTGGGCGAAGATGAATACCAAGCGACCGTCGATAGTACCGGAACCGGTTACCACGCCGTCGCCGAGATACTGCTTCTTCTCCATACCGAAGTTAGTGCAACGGTGGAGCTTAAACATGTCATATTCCTCGAAGCTACCTTCGTCCAGGAGCATATTAATACGCTCACGTGCTGTATATTTGCCACGGGCATGCTGCTTCTCAATGGCCTTCTCGCCGCCACCGATGCGTGCTGTCTCACGCTTCTCGATGAGCTGCTTAATCTTTTCTAATTGTTTGCTCATTTTTATATTTTAATCTTTTAATTTTTTAATTCTTTAATTTCTTCAAGCTCCGGGCTTGAAGACCTCAGTGTTCACAAAGCTCAGTAAGTATTCCCTCGGTTGACTTCGGATGCAGGAAAGCGATGTTCAGGCTCTCGGCACCCTTGCGCGGAGCCTTGTCAATGAGACGGATGCCCTTCTCATCACACTCAGCCAATGCGTTGGCTACACCGTCCTCGATACAGAAAGCCACGTGGTGAACTCCATGGTTGCCCTTGTCGAGCCACTTCTGGATAGTGCTGTCGGGAGATGTCGGCTCAAGCAGTTCGAGCTTCACCTCACCACACTTCAGGAATGCGGTCTTCACCTTCTGGTCAGCCACTTCCTCTACTGCATAACACTTCAGTCCCAGTACGTTCTCAAAGTACGGGAGTGCTTCTTCAATGCTCTGGACACCGATGCCCAGATGCTCAATGTGCGAAATCTTCATATACTTATGTTTTATTATAATGTTAATACTAAATCGCATTTAATCATAAAGACGTTGCAAAGATAGGAATTATTCTTTGAACTTGCAAAGAATGAGTTGAAAATATTGTTAAACTGACAATTTATCTGCATTATTGACATCTTTTTCTAACATTTCTATAATAAAAAACGGTGTTTTTCGTTTATAATATTAAAAAAAATATGCAGATGTACATACTACGAAATATACTTTTCACATTGCTCCTCTGCCTGCCGCTCAGCGGTATTAAGGCTCAGGACTTCCTGCTCACAGGACGAGTGGTTGATTCCAACGACAATGCCATTGAGCTTGCCTCGGTGTCATGCCTCGCCCAGGGCAAGGTCACAATGACCGACCTCAAGGGACATTTCTCCCTCTCTCTCCGTTCCGACGACTCCGTCGCAGTCAAGTTCTCAATGGTGGGCTACAAGTCCAAGACCCGAATACTGCGCCGCCCAAGAGGCAAGCAGACACTCAAGATCACACTTGCGCCCATGGATGCGCTCAACGAGGTAGTGGTCACCGAGAAGCGACGTCAGACCACTGCCACCGAGCAGCTTGACGTGAAGAACCTCAAGGACTCTCCCTCGGCATCGGGCAATGCCGTGGAGGAGCTTATCCAACAGCAGGCTGGCGTGAGCACCCACAACGAACTGTCGTCGCAGTATAACGTGCGTGGAGGAAGTTTCGACGAGAACTCCGTATATATAAATAATGTGGAGATTTACCGCCCGCTCCTCATACGCAGCGGACAGCAGGAGGGGCTCAGCATCATCAATGCCGACATGGTGGAGTCCATCGGCTTCTCATCCGGAGGTTTCGAGGCTAAATACGGCGACAAGATGTCGTCGGCACTCGATATCACTTATCGCCGCCCCACCCGCTCAGAGGCATCCGCCACTGCATCGCTGCTTGGCGGAACAGCCTTTGCAGCCATCGGCAACCAGCGCTTCTCGATGAGCCATGCCGTGCGCTACAAGACCAACCGCTATCTGCTCGGTTCGCTTGAGACAAAGGGAGAATACCGTCCTAACTACTTGGATTATCAGACGTTTATAAGTTATCGCCCCGACTCGCTGTGGACAATCGACTTCATGGGCAACATATCCGAAAACCACTATAACTTCCGCCCCACCGACCGCGAGACCTCCTTCGGCACGATGCAGGACGTGAAGTCGTTCAAGGTGTATTTCGACGGTCAGGAGAAGGACATCTTCCGCACCTTCTTCGGCAACCTCTCCATCAGCCGCGTTTTCGGCGCAAAGCGTCTGACCAAGGTGTCGCTGCTCGCCTCGGCGTTCTACAGCAAGGAACAGGAGACCTACGACATACAGGGACAATACTGGCTCGACGACACCAACACCAGCGAGAACCTTGGCGTGGGAACATATATGGAACACGCCCGTAACTATCTCACTTCCAAGATGGCGAGCATCAAGTTGCTTACCAACCACAAGACAGGGAAGCACGACATCGAGGGTGCGCTCACTTTTAAGTTTGAGAATATCAAGGAGAAAGCATCCGAATACGAAATGCGCGACTCCAGCGGCTACTCCATCCCCCACAACCCGCAGCGTCTCGACCTCATCTACACCCTGCGCTCCACCAACAAAATCAACAGCACACGCATCGAGGGATATCTTCAGGACACCTACCGCTTTGCGTCTAACGGTGAGCGCCAGTCGTTCTTCACCTTCAACTACGGTGTGCGCTTCAGCCACTGGTCGTTCAACAACGAGACCACCGTCTCTCCCCGCGCATCCATCGCCATGGTGCCGGCGTTCAACAACGACATCACGTTCCGCTTCGCCACGGGTCTCTATTACCAGGCTCCGTTCTTCAAGGAGATTCGCGACACCGTGACCACCGACGGCATCACCCGTGCAGTGCTCAACAATAAGATAAAGAGCCAACAATCAATACATTTCGTTGGAGCGTTCGACTATCGCTTCAAGATGAAAGACCGCCCCTACAAGTTCTCAGCCGAGGCTTATTACAAGCTGATGCACAACCTCATACCCTATAACGTCAACAACGTGAAAATCACCTATTACGGAGGCAACCTGTGCGATGGTTATGCTGCGGGCATCGACCTCAAGCTCTACGGCGAGTTCGTTCCGGGCACCGACTCATGGGTGACTCTCTCGCTGATGAGCACCAAGCAGAAGATGAACGGCAAGTGGGTGCCCATGCCCACCGACCAGCGCTATGCGGTCAACGTTCACTTCACCGACTACTTCCCCGGCACCGAGAAGTGGAAGATGACCCTGCGCCTTGCCATTGCCGACGGACTGCCCTTCGGTCCTCCCCATAGCGGCTTGGAGCAGATGGTATTCCGTGCCCCCGCCTACAAGCGCGCCGACATCGGTATGAGCTACCGCCTCTACGACCGTGGCGACCGCAAGTCCCCCGTCAAGAACGCATGGCTCGGCATCGATTGCCTCAACCTCTTCGGCATCAACAACGTGAACTCATACTATTGGGTGACTGACGTGACCAACCAGCAGTATGGTGTTCCCAACTATCTCACCGGACGTCAGGTCAATGTGAAGCTATCAGTGTCGTTATAAAAAAAAGGGTATATCACCAAACGCCTTGTGATATACCCCGTTAAAGTTATCCTGATACTATACAAAAAGTACTACCACTATCTCTGGGATGTCGTCTCACATACCGAGCCAATGAATGATGGTAGTCGGCTGCTATGCGTGCTATCGGGCAACCCTTATAACAAGGTGGTGTTCGGCAACCGACCGAAACCCGCCAGTTCCAACAGACAACAGCAGCAGAAGAAGAAAGAACCTTTTTCTGTCTCTGACGAGCCCTATAAAGTGAAACATAAAAAAGAAGTAAACATGAAGAGACTGGATTTCTCAGAAGACATCTTCCACACATTGGCGCAAATGGAAGATCCGTCAGTATCTTACCGCCAGACCATGGGAGAAGCAATCCGGCACGCATGACTGACATATCCGGCATGGCGGTCTTTGACAGGAAACAGGCTATGAGGTGGCTGGAATGCAATCCCGGAGAAAGAGACAGCGAAGAACTTGTCTTTGCCGGACTGAGTGCAGGAACCATCTCTGACCAACTGAGCGCATGGGTCGAGAAAGCCGGCATCAAAGGCAAGCATGTGACCTTTCACGTGGCGAGGCATACATACGCCACCATGCTCATTACACTTGGAGTTGACCTTTATACCGTTTCAAAACTCCTTGGCCATTCAAGTATAAGACATACCCAACGCTATGCAAAAATCATTGACAGCGTAAAGGACAAGACTGTGGGATTGATGGATGAAATGATACCCTAAGCTCACAGATGCAATCCGAAACAGAATTCCCCATATATATAATAATGTACGCTGCCAACACCATCAAACTGAAGCGAATACTGGAGTTCACAAACAACAAGGCGGGACTGAAAAACACCTCCCTCAAATCGAGGGTGAAGCTGTCCGACTGGATGGAGACATACAAGAACCACCAGTAACCACCAAACAGGCATTTCGTCCACCGAACGGGCTATTTACCTACTCCTTCCCATTTGTTCTTTTACGCTGGCCCCAGAAAATGAGGCGTTCCTTTAAGCCCTTTCTGAACTTGTCGCCTACGGCAACCTTGTCTCCCGTTTTCATTATCACATAACCATAGAAATAGACATTATGGCAAAAGGCCTATACACCCACCATCGTGGCTTATAGACCCTTGCTGCTCCCGTGAAGTGCGGGCGAATAAATATGTTTATGCTATCCTTATTCGTCTGGATAACCTTCTCCAAAATTAATTAACGTTTGGTCAACTCCTTCTATTGAACTATTCAATAGCTGTGTAGGATTCACTTCATAAACCTCCATTGCTGGTTTGATATACTTTTTCTTCATAATCTTCAACTTTTTTATTTCTTAATAATCACCTTACCATTCTCAATCATAACGCCCTTCTGCGATGCTCCTGCGGGCAAGCGGCGGCCACCGAGGTCGTAGGTCTCTGCTGCCTTGCGCTCATCGCTGTACATGTTCACGATGCCCGTGGTGCCCTCATCTCCTATGACGGAGAGCATGATGCTGCGTAAAGAAGCTGCTGACGCAAAGGACGAGTTGCGCGGTGTGACGGTAAGATAGTGACGCATGGGGTCAAGGCTGCGGAAGTGTTGCCATGTGCCGTCTGTCCACAGCGTATATGGATTATAATAGCCGGATCCGCCCTCGCCCATAGCAGTGTATGTACCCTTGAAGGTGTATGAGAAATCCACGCTCTGGCAGTCGATGCTGTTTGTCTCTGCCAATGCAGGTATCACACCTTCGAGATTCAACACCATGTTCAAGTCGCCTTCACTTACAGGCTTAACGAGATAAGGATAATTGGCCTTTAGAGTTACGCCTGGCATCTGTCTAAAGCTCTCCACCACGGTCTTGTCTGCCGTGCCGTCGTTGTCGGTGTCATACTGATGCACGTTGTTGATGCGCGAGAAGTCATATTTTGCGCAGATATCGGAGGTCAGCTTCAAGTCGAAAGGCACATACCATGTAGTCCAATTGGCATTGCTGAACGTACGGGTATATGTGAAGTTGGTAGCTGTGAACACTGCCTGATTGTCATACGTCGTGGCATCCTGCAACGTAAGGTCATTGGCGGTGAATACGCCTTCAGGATCCTCAATTGCCTCTACACTTCCGTCGCTTGTGGCACAATATTCCAAAAACACACTGCATCTTTTACAATACTTCTCATAGATTTGCTTTGTTGTGTTGATTGAAGCAGTTCCTGAATAATCATGACCAAGAGCTGGTACTTCTTGTCTATAAACTGCAGTGAATGTCTCGCCTGGGAATGATTTTGAGGTCTTGTAATAGTTATAACCTTTTTCCGTACAAGTCGCCGCCACATTAGTGTGATCATCATCATGAACAGCGTTCATTCAGGAGTTTCTAATTTTCCGCATACCGCACAGGTGAATGTGGCAGTGACCGTGGCGTCGGTGTTATCATCATTGTCAGTCCAGTTGAAGTCACTTTGATATGTCTTGTCGTGGTTGCCATTTACCTCGTATGATGCATCACTATTGTATGCATGTAGATGCCCGTAATCGGATGGAATGTTGTTTTGAGTATTACTGCAATATGGTGTAGTTTCGGAATGACGATATCCTGCATATACGGTTCCGTGACTGCTATCAAGGAGAGGATAATTGTCCTTTGCTCCGTTGTCTATGTTCTGCTTCCATACCGAGCCTTCATAGGTTTTTTCTTCAATTGTGCAGCCCTGTGATAGTAAATAGGTAACCTCGCCACGTGCAAATTGGGTTGCGGTTTTGGCTGTTGCGTTGCTGTCACTTCCTGTCGTGTCAAGGTAATAGCAGTTTTGCGTTCTGGTATAGCCATAATTTAACCCGCACAAGCTACGGCAAGGGCTGCCACCGCTTACTGTTCCCCTGTTATAGCAGTTGACAATGGTGTATTTTGCACCCGATGAGTCATCATTCTTACCACATATGCCGCCAACAATAACGCCTCCGCTCACATTGCCTTCGTTATAGCTGTTCGTGATTATACCTCTATTAGCTCCGCATAAACCGCCAGTATTACTATTTGAGCCGGTATTCTCTTGTCCAAAGACATTACCTGCATTATAACAGTTTTTTACCATACCTGCTGCGGCATTCATTCCACATACACCACCGACTACTATGTTTTGGTTATCATTTTCATTTATTCCAGTAACAGTACCTTTGTTATAGCAATTTATAATGGTACCGCTACCATAATTGCCTGCGCACACGCCACCGACATCACCCTGAAGAGTTCCTTTATATTTTAGTTCAAAATAGGAATCAATAATTCCAACATTTTTTATTGTACCACCTAAGTTATAGCCGAAAAAGCCAACACGAACAATCTTATCACTGCTTTCAACCTTGCAATACAATCCGCTGACGATGTGGTTATTTCCGTCAAATGTGCCTGAGTATGCGATTGAAGAACTATTACCGATAGGCGTCCAGCTTGTGAAATCACCTGTGTTCAGGTCACCGTTTTCGTCAAGAACGCCAGTATTCACGGTAATATCCGCCGTGAGGACAGCACAAGCGTCAGTTTTTTGTGAAACATTGCCTGTACATACGCTTGCATCACCATTCACTAATCCTGCAAACCAATACAGTTCTCCAACCGTTCCAATCTGAAAAGGATTCTCTGCAGAACCATCGCCTAATGGTTTGCTTGGAGTTGACTTATTAACTTCGCAGACGTCGCATATATCATCTGAACCCCATTCATGTCCTGTCGCTTCATCAATGTTGATTTTCTGCTCTGCACCGCAACGTGAGCATGTCTGAAGTGTATATCCATCTGTTGTACAAGTATGCGCCACCACATTGCCATCCACCCATTGATGGTCACATGTTGGGGAGTAAGCAAGGATAAGCTCGCTCATCTGCATCACTGTTCCACTATGGATAGCGGTAATTTCCATCTTGAAATACTGATACTTTTCCGAAGGTGGATTGGATAATGATGTGAAATCGTACTTTTGATAGTTTTCATCTTGCAAAACGGTGTCGTCATTCTTTTGGTCAATCAACACCCAATTCTCCGAGTCCCTGTCTGCTGATGCATCGTTGCATCCGTAGATTGCCCAGCTTTTGGGATTTCTGCCTGTTTCGCTGGCATTGTCATTGCCCGTGACAATACTGTACCCTGTAACCTGTATAGGTTCTGACGCACTGAAAATGATGTAGGCACTACCATTAGAAGTGAAATTCAAACACCATTTTGTGCCATCTTCTGATGTGTATTTGCCGTCAATGAGTTTACCAAAACCTTCACTGGTGCTGAATCCGGCAGTACCTTCTTTTGCCGTAAATGTAACAGTACTTTCTTGTGCCCACGCTGTAGAGGGCATCACCATAGCCGCCACGAGCATTATCATCGCGACGAGCCATCTTAATTGTGTAATTTTCTTGTTCATATATTTCTTTTTTAATTTTCTTGCCAAGTTACATCAAATCTCATGTCTCAACCAAATTTTACCACTATACGGCTGTATTATCCACCGAACGGTAGCTATTTGCCAGTAAACAGCGGTCTTGGCTGTGTGCCATCCCATCCGCATCTGGAGGCCTTAAACGCTCAGAGCCTTCCGCCTGTGCCATCATCTGACACCTGCGGAAGGCTCTGTATCTATATGTGAATGAAGACGTTACGGCAAAGCCACCCCCCCCTAAATCTCTAAGGCTCAGGGGGTTAAACTGGTTGTTGTATGTATATTCCGATGTCTTCATTGTTGTTGTTAGTATTTCAATGTTGAACCATGTTATAGTTCATTACATCTGTAATGGAATACACACGTCCCATATTCTCAAAAGTGAAATATTGATCATCAAGTATATACCACTTATTGCGTTCCTTTATAGGCATGGCAGATATATCCTTGAACATAGAAACTGGCACTATGACTTCACGGCCATCTGTAGATGCGGTCTATGACCTCGACGGAAAGACAAAGACCATGTGCCCAACGCTCTAAGACCGTTTTCCCGACGCTCTTAGATCGTTTCCAAGGCACCCTCCCATAAAACGTAATATATATTTACACAATGTTATAATACCAAACATATCCTCCTCCGTCATTCTTCCGCCCTTCCAAGCATCATTCTCCTTAACGTTTATTATGAAAAAGCGAACCAACAACGGAGGATGAACGAAGGAACAACGGAGGAACTACGGACTAACAACCCACTATTTTACTGAAAAATAAACAATTTTAGCCGATTTTAAATACACATTTTAACTAAAATGTCCCTATTCGCCCTCAGATATTTAGTTATTTTAAGAATAAGAAATCCCAGATACTCCTCTACTCTATTATTTCGCAAAACACTGCATTATCCTCTATATTCATCTGTAATCCAATATATTACCCCAAAACAACACTACATAAACACTACATAAACACTGCACTAACACTACACATCCAAAAATGCCCCAATCTGCAAGAATATTATTTACAAATCCACCTGCATATATATATGTAGTCTTTATGTAGTGTTAGTGCAGTGTCAGTGCAGTCTATATCACCCCCATCTACTTACAATCCAACTACTTACCCCCTAAAAGTGCAGTGTTACAAAAAAAACAGCGCGGATGCCACTGGGGACGCAGGTGTCTCGCCCGCGGCAAAGAGAATCACACGGACAGGTTCCACTGATTAGCAACAAACTAACCAACGCACCTGCCCAATGACTCACCATATGTAATATGTAACTTTGCAGCGTCAAAAAATGGTAAAGTTGATGCACCAGTACAAAAAATGTACTTTCATCACCTTTGAATAATAAAAAAACGTAAAAATTGGAGGTATTTTAAAAAAGCGTTCATATCTTTGTAGGTGC
>JALFIX010000238.1 GCA_022775105.1 Prevotella sp.
CCGTAGCAGTACTCGGATCCATTGAGAATCCGCTCGAAACGCCGTTGTAAGCCACGTCGGCATACAGTCCCCATTTGTCAGACAACCTGAACTGGTTGGCAATACCCAATCCAACCAACGGGGACCCCTTGTCGCAACCGAAGTTATACACACCTCCGGCACGCACGAACAGTTGCGCATTCCACACCCTGTCCTCACGATAACCGCCAATAACATTATGCAAATCGAGCATGGCATCACCTACAAACGACAGGAATCCGCCCTTGTCGTGGTTCACTCCCGGCTGATTGAACGGCGCAAGCCACTCCGCTTTCGAGTCAATGATGCCGTTGTCCCAGCAGAGCTTTCCCCTCAGGGCCACCTCACGCGTAAACCATTTGCCCACGGCAACATCCACTCCAAACGAAGTGCCCTTGCCAAATGCATCCTTAAACGCATATCCATGAGGTTTCTGCACCGTCATATCAGCTCCAAGCTGCACGAACCAGTTATCCCACAATGAAATCTTTCTCACAGAGTCCACATACACCACAGTCCCCTGACAGCATCCTGTACTGTCCGTCTGTGCACCTGTGGCAAGGCAACATGCCAATGCACACAATCCCATAATTATTCTCTTCATCCTAATATCCAGTAGTTTACGCCTGACAGCAGACGATGAATGATTATTTTTCTATCCTTATTCTTGCATCCACCGCCACCACATCATCACCATCGGCTAATAATGGATTGATGTCGAGTTCCTTTATCTCGGTGGCGAAGCGGAGGAGAGTGGAGAGGCGGACGATTATCTCGGTGTATTTCTTCTCGTTGACACCCTTTTGCCCGCGCGTCCCTTTTATTATCTTATATGCACGCAAGGAATGAATCATCGACGAGGCCTCGGGATAGGACAAGGGGGCAAGACCGCTTGACACATCCTTTAATACCTCAACGAAGATGCCACCCATACCGCAAAGAACAACATGACCGAACTTCTCCTCATATTTGGCTCCGATGAACAGTTCTGTGCCGCGCAACATCTTCTGCACCATCACGGCATGGGCACCCTCAATCTCCATCATGCGCTCAAACTCCAAGGCGAGATGCTTCTCGCTGCGGATGTTCAATGCCACTCCGCCTACGTCACTCTTATGTATTGGGCCAACTACCTTTGCCACAACGGGATAACCGATACGGTTGGAAAAGTCGATGAGCTGCTGCTTGTCGTCGCTCACCTTCTCAGGCACCATCGGTATGCCGGCACACTCGAAGAGTTGGCGAACAACATAAGGCTCTACGAATCCATCCTCCTTTATCTCGGATATCACCTGACGAATGCGAGGCACATCCACTCCGAAGAGCTCTATCTCGGGACGTGCGGGACTTGGAGTGGAAATGATGCGCGAGAGCGATACGGCAAGCGTCACCTCATCACTGAAGTTGACGTGTCCCTTCTTAAGGAACTCCGCCACCTCGGGACCTGCGGTATGCAGTGAGGGCAGAATGGGGAATATCGGTTTCTTACATTCCAGTATCTTCTTGTGCAGCACATCGTATGTCTCGAAGAGTTTCACAAGTCCCGGTGTGCCGAATATCACCATGATGGCATCCACCTCGTCGAAGCGGTTCTCGCAGTAGTCGATAGCCGTAGCGAGTTGCTCGGGTGTTCCTGTGGCAAGGATGTCAATGGGGTTGGCGACAGACGCTCCGGGGAATAGTTTGGATTTAAGTTCCTCGGCAGCCTCGCCCGTAAACTGCGGCACTTGCAGTCCACCTTTAGACAAGGCATCGGTGAGCATCACTCCAGGACCGCCGGCATGGGTGACGATGGCACAAGAGAAAGCACGGCCCCCCTTCCCCCCGGTGGGGGGTATTGCGATGCCGTTGGGTTCACCCCCCACCGGGGGGCAGGGGGGCTCACACATGAATATGCACCCCACCGTCGTCAGTTCCTCGCGCGAGAAGCATCTCACTATTCCCGCCTTGCGGAAGAGAGCTTCAACGGCGGAGTCGCTCGACGCTATGGCACCCGTATGCGAGGAAGCCGCCCTGCTGCCACTCTCGCTCGAACCGCTCTTGATGGCGGCTATGCGACAACCCTTTCGTATGAGAGAACTGGCATGGAAGAGCAGTTTGTCGGGATTGGAGATATTCTCTACGTATAGCAGTTTTATCGTGGGGTCGGTGTCGGGATTGAAGTTTTCGTCCATATATTGCAACACGTCCTCGATGCCAATCTGCTTGCCGTTGCCAATCGACCACACCGAGTTGAACTGCAATCCCTTCATCACCGCCGACTCGAGGATGAACACAGCCGTGGCTCCCGAACCGCTGATGAAGTCAACACCCTTGGGATTGAGCTGCGGGATAGGTTTGGTGAACACGCTGTGATGGTGATTGTTGAGCAGTCCGATACAGTTGGGACCGATGAGCGAGGCACCATACTGGCTGCACGTCTCAAGAATGTCCTTCTCAAGCCTTGCCCCTTCCTCTGTCTCCTCGCCGAATCCCGCCGAGATGATGATGAACGCCCTTGTCTGCTTCTCAGCTGCAAGAGCCTTCACCGTGTCGGGACAGAATCTTGCCGGTATGACGAGAATGGCGAGTTCCGTCGGCGGCAGTTCCGTTACGTCATGAAACACTTTGATACCCTGCACCTCATCCTCCTTTGGATTGACGATGCGCAACGTACCCTTGTAGCCACCCTGTAGTATGTTCCTCACGATGGCACCACCCGGTTTGTGGTAATTGTTAGAACCGCCCACCACTACTATGGATTGCGGTTGTATCAGTTCCTTGTTTATCATACTTATGTCATTTTGCCTACAAAGATAATTCTTTTTTCCCAAATATTGCTATTCATAAGCAAAATTCTAATGTTTTTATAAAAAATAAGGGTATTTATTTGTTAATTTGAATATTTTTTCTTATTTTTGCCGAAAAATTGTATAACGTTTAAAATAACGAGAAACCATGTATAGAAGGAAACTATTACTGATGCTTTCCGCTCTGATGGTCGGAATCATCGCTATAGCTGCACCGCGAACAGCGGAGCAAGCTAAGAAAATTGCTGCCGAACAGGCAAGCAAGTTGGGTATCACTTCTGCATCACCAAAGATGATGAAAACTGCGCCACGCCGCTCCGCGACTATCGGACAGGACAGTTTCACGGATGCAGAAAACAGTTACTACTACATCTTCAACAACGAGGGCGGCAAGGGTTTCACCATTGTCTCCGGTGACGACCTCATGCCCGAGATTGTGGGATATTCCGACAGTGGCTCGCTCTCAGAGGAGAACATGCCTGCGAACCTGAAGTCGTTCCTAAGGGCATACGAGCAAACGCTTGACAGAATGGCAGAAGGCGATGCCAAGACATTGCAGATTGTGAATGAGCTTAAGGCACGTCGAGCCGAAAGTAACGGAGTATATACCGTGGGCGACATACTGCTCGGCAATGTCAAATGGGACCAAATGGAACCATACAACCGTCTTTGTCCCACATACAAGGGCGCTTATGGCTCTGACCAACACAGTGCCACAGGATGCTGTGCCACCGCCGTTGCACAGATAATGATGTATCACAAATGGCCCAAGGAACTCACTGTGGATATCCCCGACTACACCACAAATTATTACGGCACCACCTACAATTGGGAAGGAGTGAAGGTCGAAGCGGAAGGACATCCCTACGACTGGGAAAATATGTTGGAGAGCTACTCTGAGTCTTATACAGAAGAACAGGCAATTGCCGTGTCACGTCTGATGAGCGACGTGGGACGGGCTGTCAAGATGGAATACGGTCCCGAATCAGTATCAATGAACATAGCTCCATTCTCAGCCCTTACCGAATACTTCGATTATGACCCCGACTTCATCCAGATGATTTTCCGTCAGAATGTATCCCTTGCCAAATGGACAGAAATACTAAAGAAGGACATCAACGAGCGAAGACCTGTGTATTATTATGGCAACTCCAACGGAGGAGGCCACATGTTTGTGTGCGACGGATATGACAACAACGACTTCTTCCATATCAACTGGGGATGGAGCGGAATGTGCAACGGTTTCTTCGATATCACTGTTCTCAACCCCTACAACAACGAAGGCACAGGAGCCAGCAGAACTGAAGATGGATATGACATGCTGAACACTATCATTGTGGGCATACGTCCAAATAATGGTGTTGAGGATAAGCCGCAGTGGGAGTTCCAGATGTTGTATGCCGAACAAATTCAGGAGCACACGATTATCCAATCCACTCGACAGAATAAGACAGAGAATTTCTCTTTGTCAGTTGGACTGAAAATACAAAACTATGACAACAAGACATTCATCGGTGAGATTGGCTTGGCTAATATAGACAAAGAAGGCAACATGAGCATAATAGCCAGCAGCAAAGTGACAATCAATCCCTATTACTACTATGGTCCGTTCAATATCTCCTACGCCTTCCCAGTGGGCAAGAACACCATCGTGGGAGTGGAAAAACCTGAGGGCAGCTCAGAATGGGAACTGGCAAATCTCGCACAATCAAATGCGATTAACTTGATAGCCACAGAGACAGAATTGTCGTTTGCCGAGCCAGAACTGCTATCTCTCAACCTATTGAACCCAGAGATAACAGCCGGCAGTGGCGAGGTTGAAGTGGAAATCACAAACAATACTTATTATGATTATTACGGACGCGTGCGGATATACGTCACTGACACAAAAGAGGAGTTTGAGGCAAATGCAGATAAACTAACTCCAGTAAATGCCATTCCTTTGGGACTCGACTGCGGAAAGAGCATCAAGAAGAGCGTAACACTCACTACCAATGATATAAACAAGGTATTCTGGCTCACTTTCTGCGATGACAATGGCAACGTGATTGGCAGTGGCGCTATCACCACTGTTGCAAATGCCGAACCTACATTCGTAATCACTGGCTACAGTATAGACGGACAGGAGATTACACCTGAAAACGATGTGAAAAACATGTCTCTTTGGAATGGCAACCATGACGTTGCACTTGCACACAATACCGGTGCCCCGAAGATAGCCATCCACGTGAAGAACCTCGGAATAGACGGAATATTCTATACAACTATCTCACCCGAATGTCAAGAAAATGGCTATCCCACATTTGGGGGAAAAGAAAATATCAAATTGGAAATCCCCTCAGGCGAAACACGTGACATCGAGAGCAAGTCACCCTACGAGGGAGAATCTCTATGTTTATGGACCATCATACAGGGCTCAACTCCATTCATAGTTGGCAATGTGCCATTTGGACAAGTGTACAACGGCGGGCTATACCTCCTGATTTATGCTTATAACGATGCCACACCTGCTTCCATCTCCGTGCCGTTTATCGACATCGAGACAACTGGAGAGATATACAACATAAGAGGACAAAGGGTGAAGAACCCCACCGAGAAGGGTATATATATAATAGGTAAGAAGAAGGTTCTTGTAAAGTAAGCTCCTCTTTAATCTGCTCAAAACTGCCATTTTGTGCAACTACTGCACAGAATGGCAGCTTTTTTATGCTCAATAACATAAAAATATTGCACTTTGATAGATTTTCTATAAAAAAAACGACAAAATGTTTGGCAGTTACAAATATATTGCGTACCTTTGCATCGAAATATTTAGTATTAACTGTAATTTAACACAGCAATGAAACGTATGTATTTTGATAATTATTCGCTTCAGGCTCTTTCCGAACTGCACCGCTACCGTGCAGTCATGTTTAGTCCGACCGTTTAATGTTGCGGGTTCAGACCTTCTGTCTGTAACTCTATTACATACTTGGCTTCACCCGAAAGAAGTCAGGCATGGGGGCATTGTACCCAATCGAAAGACATTAAACAAATTTTCACACTAAACAAACATAAAAAACTACATTATGGAAAAGCCAACAATAAAAGAAGTTGAAGAGTGGTTGATGACGCTGTATAACACCTGCGAGGCAAGTATCACGCCCGCCGAACGTGCAGAACAGCACAAGTATGCAACAATGGTCCAGAGACCGAGCGACAAGAAGTTCTTGGTGAAGATGCTCGACGAGTCGTCACAGATTCGCGACCCGAAGAAGCTCGCCAAGCGCATCAAGACCCTCATCGACGAATATGGAGTGCCTGAGTTCCTCAACGGACGCGACCGCTTCCTGTTCAAGATGTACCAGTCATTCGGTCATTATTTCTATCCCATTGCCATACCCATCATAAAGAAGCGCCTTCGCATGGACACCTCGCGCGTCATCATCGACGCTGCACGTCCTAACCTCACAAATCACCTTGCCACACGTTTCGACCAGAAGATCGGTCAGAACGTCAACTTGCTTGGTGAGGTGGTGCTTGGTGACGAAGAGGCCGACAAGCGCTACTACAGCTATCTTGAGGCTCTCAAGGAACCGGACATCAACTATATCTCGGTGAAGATTTCGGGTATCTATGCACAGACCCACGCCCTCAACTACGAGGAGTCTTTCCCTGAGTTGGTGCGTCGTATGTCGGAGCTTTATCAGGCTGCCATCGACAATCCCTACGTGGACGAATACGGCAAGAAGCGCGCCAAGTTCATCAACCTCGACATGGAGGAGTACAAGGACGCACACCTGACAATGCGCCTCTTCAAGGAAGTGCTGTCAAAGCCAGAGTTCCTCAACTACTCTGCCGGTATCGTAGTGCAGTCTTACCTGCCCGACGCATGGGGATTCCAAACCGAGTTGCTCGAGTTTGCCAAGGAGCGTTGTTCACGCGGCGGTGCACCTATCAAGATGCGTATCGTTAAGGGCTGTAACCTCGATATGGAAACCGTTGTCGCCTCTCTGCGCGGATGGGAGAACCCCGTTCGTCCGAACAAGACCGACGTGGATGCCAACTACCTGCACATCATCGAGCGCGGACTGCTGCCCGAGAACTCGAAGTATCTGCACATCGGTATGGCTTCTCACAACCTCTATACCATCTCTTACGCTTATCTGCTCACACAGAAGTACGGCACTCCGAAGGAGACCTTCTGCTTCGAGATGCTCGAGGGTATGGCAGACCACGTGTGGAGAGCACAGTCGAAGTTGGGCAACCACGTTATTCTCTATACTCCTGTGGTTAAGGACGAGCACTTCCTCAACGCAGTGTCTTACCTCGTACGCCGTATGGATGAGAACACCGCACCCGACAACTTCCTCACCCACTCCTTCAACCTCAAGCCCAACACCGAGGCTTGGGACTTCCTCAAGAAGCAGTTTGAGGATGCTTACGCCATCAAGGACAAGATTCCACACGAGCCTCATCGCAAGCAGAACCGCTTGGAGCCCTACAAGCCGGTGCCTCCAATGGACGAGATGAAGAACGAGCCCGACACCGACTTCGACCGCGAGTGCAACCAGGAGTGGCAGCGCCAAATATTCAAGAAGTGGAAGAAGTCGAAGGCTGACAAACCATACATCATCCCCACCCAGATTGGTGCCGAGACTGTGGAGAACGAGAGTCGCGCCAAGTATTTCGACCGCTGTCAGGACGACGAGGTTGAGGTGTGCGAAATGTCAAAGGCTAACGTAGAGCAGATTGAGAAGATCATCAAGATTGCCGCCGAGGACCCGAAGGGCTGGCGCAACACCACCATCGAGGAGCGTCACAAGATTATGTACGATGCAGCCAACCGCCTCGGCGAGATGCGTGGCGACCTCATCGGTTGCATGTGCGCCATAACCGGCAAGACTGTTGTCGAGGGCGACGTTGAGGTGAGCGAGGGTATCGACTACGCACGTTTCTATACTCCTTCGATGAAGAAG
>JALFIX010000065.1 GCA_022775105.1 Prevotella sp.
AAAGGCGTATGCGCCAATTGCCTCTACCTCCTCAGGCCATTCCACTTTCTTCAACTTGCTACAATAGGCAAAGGTCTGATTCGGTATGAACCTCAGTCCGCTTGGCAGTTTGATTTCCTCCAATTCGGAGGAGATGAACAAGCCACCGCCCAATTCCTCTAACGTTGACGGCAATATGACTTTCTTGATTTTCGACTCGCAGAAATTCAGACTTCCGATGCGTCTCAACCCTTCGGGAAACTCGAATCTGTTGATGCCCGCATATTCGAGGGCGAAGTCACCAATTTCGGTGATGTCGGCGGGCAGTATGTAGGTGCTGTCAACAATGGCATCCGGCCCGACAAACAGGAGCGACCTTCCGTCCTTGTTCTTGCAGGTAAGTACCTTGTCGGCAGTCATCTCAATCGCGGGGTTGCCGTCTGCGATGATGATACTATCCAGAAAACGCAGTTCCTGGCATGGTGAGTCGTACATTTCAGTCAGAGTGGAGGGAATACGTATAGTCTTCAGACTGTCGCAATATCCGAAGGCATTTGAGCCAACCTTTGTCACTCCCTCGGGAATATTGGCCTCCTTGATCTTTGAACCATAGAACGCCTCCATGCCTATCTCCGTGATTCCCTCATGCAGGAAGTCGAGGTTGTCGAGTCCGGTATAGGCGAACGCAAAATAGGGAATAGACTTTATTGACTTTGGCAGCGTCACCTTTGTCAGCTTCTTGTTTCCGTAAAAGGCCTCTTCAGCTATTTCCGTGACTCCGTCAGGCAGGTTCAGCTCTGTGATATTTGACCACGTCACACATGCCTTGCCTATCTTCTTCAGGTTTGCCGGAAAATGAAGTTCCTTCATCCCCCAACGATCATGGAACATGCTGTCGGGAATCTCTGTGAGGTTGTCCGGCAATGAGAACGACACCATCTCCCTTGGCCTGATAAGTCCTCCGAAAACAGAGCTACCTAACGTCTCTATAGACTCAGGCAATGCTGAAATGGTGATTGAGCCGCATCTGTCAAAAGCCTTGTTCCCCAGATGCTTGACCGTTGACGGCAATTCCGCCAACTCCAAACTTGAGCAGTCGAGAAAAGCCTCGTCGTCTATGGTCTCCAGGCCCTCGGGCAGGTTGATGCGCTGTATGTTGCTATAACCGAAAGCCCGTTTGCCTATCGACTTAATGGTTTTGGGCAATACCACTTCACTACAATTCTGAGAATATGAAAAGTCGTGAAAATACAGGAAATCATCGCCGATGGCTGTCACGGTATAAGTATTGCCGTCCTTTGCCACAAATGTCTCCGGCACGGTTATCGTGCCGCTTGTCTCCACGTGGTATGTTCCCGCCACCTCTGCCGTCATCGTCTCGTCGTCGCAGAGGAATGTAAGTGTATTACCATAGTGGTAGAACTTCTTAGCTTCGACGTCAGTGAGATTCATCGCCACCAACGCTAAAATAATCATAATGGTCTTTCTCATAATTCATCAAATTGGACACCCTGATTATTCATTTAAAACATTCTTAATACTTTAATTCCATTCTTAATGAATAATCCCTTTCCGGTCTTCATCTCCTGGCCCTTCAGGTTGTAGATACGTTCTTGGCTGGCGGCAGGGGCGGCATTTACACCTTCAACTGATGTGGTTATGCCATTGATGTTGAAGAATTTTTTCCATGTGGGATGGTTCTTGTATGCCTCAACGCTTTGTTGCGGCACAACCAGTGTGGCTTGCGCATACAGTTCCTCGCCGAAGGGATCTTCGTCGGTGTCGGGAGGTGTCACGGCATTACACTGTATCGTAGTCAGCGAGCTGCAATTGGAGACGGCACCATATTCCACGTATTTCAATGACGACGGAAGAACCAATGTCTCAATTGAAGGACATTGTTCCATGGCATAATTACCGATCCTCTCTATCCCATCACACAGATACAGGTTCTTCAGGCTCGTGTTGCCATAGAAAGACCATGTTGGCAGCACGTCAAGGGGGGCATCTATCGTAACAGTCTCCAACTCCCTGTCATAAACAAAACATGCCACCCCAAGCCATTTCACCGACTTGGGTATGCGCAGTTCCTTTAAACCGCTTTCCACAAACGCCTCTCTATGGATGCCCTCAAGTCCTTCCGGCAATTCCAGTTCTGACAAGAAAGAGCATCCGTGGAAAGCCCCTACTCCAATAGACTTCAAAGACTCAGGCAGCTTAATGTTCTCCAAAGACTTGCAATTTCCGAAGCAACCATTTCCAATTGTCCTCATCGTCGATGGCAGATTGACCTCCGATAAATATGTACAGTCTACAAATACATAATCTGGCAGCGCAGTGATAGTGCCTTCCGCAATGGTGACGCTCTCAAGCGACCCGCAATAAGAGAGCGAATATGTTCCTAATTGTTTCAACCCTGTAGGTAGCGTTATCGACTTTAAGTTTTTGCATGACCCAAAGGCCCGCTGCCCAATTGTCTCAACGGAGTTTGGAATGTTTATTGATTCAAAACTTGCACTTGTGAATGCCCATTCGCCAATTTCACGCAATCCGTCAGGCAGAACGACCTCCCTTATTCCTGTATGTCCAAATGCATAACTTCCAATGACTTTTAAAGTAGAGGGCAATTTGACCATATTGAGACTATCACAAAACATGAAAAGCCCGTATGGCAACTCCACTACACCTTCTGGAACTGTATAATCTCTAATCGCTGTGTATGAGAACGCATAATCGCCATAAGACCTTATGCCATCGCCATGCTTCACTGATGACAATGACTTGCAATTATCGAAGCATCTCTCTCTTATTTCCGTTACTTTGTCGGGCAACGTAATCTCCTTGAGACTGTCGCAGTCAGAAAAAACTTTGGATTCGATAACGCTCACGTTCTCTGGTATGTCTATGCCCAAGAGCGAGGTGCATCTGGCGAAAGCCCCCTGACCGATCTCCTTCAGGCTTTCGGGCAACTTGCATCCCTGCATATATTTCTGACCTGCAAGCACGTACGGGGCAAGGCGCTCCACACCTTCAGGCACTACATATTC
>JALFIX010000113.1 GCA_022775105.1 Prevotella sp.
AGACAATGGAGTGCAGCCATGATTCAAGGACGCTGTCGGACACTCCGTAGAAGTTCGCCACATGACGGCGTGCATGTCCTGCTCTGAGCCAACGGTACATCATTGAAAGTGTTCCAAAGGAACTAACCTCAAATGTCATCCTCAACCTTTTCCAACTCCGAACAGACCATCTTGCGGAGTTCGGAATCGAATTTATATAGCGTGTATGCCTGTTCAAATTTTGCCCCAGGCTTGAAGCGTCTGCTATTCTGTTGCCTTAAAGGCTTCAAATAACTCTTCAGACGGAACATACTGATATAGTATTCTATTGATGTTGAAGTCGGAAAATAATGAAGTGGCAAAAGGGTTGTTATGACAGTTGACATATACGAAGTTGTCGAATTCTTTTTTGCCGAATTCCTTAAGGATATAGGTCTTGCCCACCTGTCTTGCACCAAGAAGTACAAGCGGCTTGTGTCGTGGACTATTCTTCCATTCGAGCAATTTTTGGTATATCTTTCTCCTCATATTATGTAATTTCTTGTTTTTTGCGTGCAAAGTTACTGAAAATAAATCAAATATGCAAGCATTTTACATTTTTATGAACGTTCGTTGTAAATGATATATGTTTAGGAATAAAAAAAACAGGCGAAATATTTGGTGGTTTCAGAAATAATATATACTTTTGCCGTCGGTTAAAATCAAAAGATTAATTTTTATGCATATGAAAAGGTATTTCGGAAAGATTGTATTGTGTACGTTTATGGCGGTGGCAATGGGACTTGCCGCCTGTTCTTCGGATGACAATGATACGCCTGCGCCACCCGAGAATAATGAAAATACGGGAGATGCCGACTCTACTCAGACAGAGGTGGAGTGGATTGTGGATAGTGTGGAACTGTGGAGCCAGCGCGATGCCAATAAGATTTATGGCTTGATGTATTATAATCCTGTGACATCGAAGAAACAACCGGCGGTGATACTGTCGCATAGCAGTTCACTCACCCACGAGGCAATGATGGGCTATGCTTCGGCGATTGCCAAGATGGGATTTGCTGCCTATTGCTTTGACTTCTGCGGAGGCAGCGACAAGAGCAAAAGCGACGGCACGACTGAAGATATGACTGTTTTCACCGAGGTGGAAGACCTGAGGGCTGTGGTCAAGACGGTGAAGTCGCTTGGATATGTAGAGCCTTCTGAGGTGTATCTGCTTGGAAGCAGTCAGGGAGGACTTGTCTCAGCCTTGCTTGCCGACGAGTGTCCCGATGATTTTGCGGGAATGATTCTGTTCTATCCGGCTTTCAATATCCCGGACTTGGTGAAGATGTTCAGTGGCTTTGGCGACTGGGGAAATATAGGAGATTGGGGAAATCTCGGCAATTGGGGTGACTTCGGAGATTTCGGCGGCATGACATCCATGAGCGAGAAATACATCAATAGTATAAAAGACTTTGACGTGTGGTCGCATATAGGGAAATTCTCCAAGCCACTATGTATCATCCATGGCACGAATGACATGATTGTCCCTATCTCCAATTCCGAGAAGGCTGCAGGACTGTATCCCTCAGCAATGCTGAACAAGATAGAGGGTGCCAATCACGGATTCAATGCCGCCAACCTTGGCAGTATGGGCAGCATTATGGGTGCATCGGCTGATTACGATTCCCAGGTTATGCCTATAGTGCAGGATTTTCTTAAGAAATAATAATCAAATATAAAACCATAAATATGAAGAAATCATCAATCTTTGTGTTTTTCTTTTGCCTAACCGTTTGTCTGACGGGTTCCGCCCAGCAGTTCCGACAGGAATTCGGGGATCCACGCAAGGCTTTCGTGGAAGTGGTGGCAACGCCCGACCATGGGGACAGTTATTACCTTCAGGGGCAACCTGCCACACTGCGTATATATGCCCGCGAGGGCGGAGTCCCGCTCAATGGAGTGACGGTCAAGTATAGGGTGGGGCGGGAGATGCATCTGCCCAAGGATGCCGACTCCACCACGTTTGTAGGCGGTGAGGCTGTCATACGTATGGGCACTATGACTGAGCCGGGATTCCTGGCCTGTCAGTATGAGTTTATGGCGGGAGGCAAGCGCCAGCGCGACCTCGTCAAGGTGGCATTCTCGCCTGAGCAGATCCGTTCGTTCACTGAGATGCCGAAGGACTTCACCAAGTTCTGGCAGAACGCATTGCGTGAAGCCCGCGAGGTGAGCCTCGAACCGGAGTATTTTGATGTGCCTGATGCCACTGACGAAAAGATTGAAACCAAGCTCGTGAGGCTTCATGTGGGCAAGGACAAATGGATATATGGCTATCTCTCGCGTCCGTTGGACGGCAGGCAGCATCCCGTGGTGCTTGTTCCGCCTGGTGCGGGAAGTCAGAAAATCTATCCTTCCGACTATTTCCCCAAGGCGGGAATGACATATCTCAAGATAGAGATTCACGACAACGACCAGCGCATTCCCGACGAGGAATACAACCGTATGCGTGCTGAGAAATGCAGCGGGTATATGCGTCGCGGGATGGCTTCCAAGGACACATATTATTATAAGGATGTGTATGTGGGATGCGCCAGGGCAGTTGACTTCCTGTGCTCGTTGCCTGACTGGGACGGTAGGAATGTCATCGTCACCGGTGGTTCGCAGGGTGGGGCGTTGTCAGTCATCACTGCCGCCCTCAACGAGAAGGTCACGATGTGCGCCCCGTTTTATCCTGCCTTGAGCGACCTCACCGGTTTCCTTCACGCAAGGGCAGGCGGTTGGCCGATGTTCTTCTCAGGATTGTTCGACGACAGTCGTGTGGATATCCCCGTCGAGCAGGCCTTGCAGACCTTGCCCTATTTCGATGTGGTCAATTTCGCTCGCATCCTGCGTGTTCCCACCTTCATGAGTTGGGGATATAGCGACGACACCTGTTCTCCCACCTCTGTATGGTCGGTATGGAATGAGATAACCGCCCCCAAGCAGAAGGACATCACCCCGAGCAGCGGTCATTGGCGCTTCCCAAGCAGCCAGGCAAAGTGTTTCAAGTGGATGAAGGACAATATGCGGTATGAGTGATCTCATTAGTGGATTTAATATATGAAGATAGCGATTATTGGAGCCGGGGCAGCGGGATGTTTTGCGGCTATAGAGATAAAGAGACGTAGGCCGGAGGCGGTGGTCACTGTATATGAGAGTGGACGCAAGGCATTGGCTAAGGTGGCTGTGACGGGTGGCGGAAGATGCAATCTCACCAACTCGTTCGGTGGTGTGCGCAGCATCGAGGCTGTCTATCCGCGTGGCGCAAGGCTGATGAAGCGACTGCTCAGGGAGTTTAGTCATAAGGACGCATACGAATGGTTTGAGCGCGAGGGCATTAGGCTGACCACGCAGGAGGACAACTGCGTCTTCCCCGTGTCGCAGGATGCCATGGAGATAGTGGATAAGCTGCTGTGGCTGATGCGTATGCATAGGGTGGGATTGAAGACGGGATATCGTGTGGAAAGGATAACGCATGATGACGTATATACCCTGCAATTCTCAAATGGAGAGAGTGTTGAGGCTGACAAGGTGGTGGTTACCACCGGAGGCAGTCCCAAGCTCAGTGGATTGAAGATGCTCGACGGCTTGGGGCTTGACATCGTGGAGCCTGTTCCGTAGCTGTTCAGTCTATGTTTGACGAATAATCCCATTACTGATATGACAGGCACAGTGGTTGAGGATGTGCATACAAGTATTGTGGGCACAAAGATGAAGGCAGAAGGCCCGCTGCTGATTACGCATTGGGGACTTAGCGGCCCCGCCATTCTTAAACTATCATCCTACGGAGCGCGCCTTCTTCACGACTGCAATTATAAGGCCAAGATTGCCGTCAACTGGTTTGGCTCTGCCAATGAGAACGAGGTGATGGAACTCTTGTATGAGATGTCCATCCGTCATCCTCAAAAGCAGGTGCAGAGCTTATACCCCGACCGTTTCAACAGTCGCCTGTGGCTTCATCTCCTCGCCTGTGCAGGCATTCGCCCTGATATGCGTTGGGCTGAGATGGGCAGGAAGAGTTTCAACCGCATGGCTGCAATGCTCACCAACCACATCTTTGACATCAGTGGCAAAAACAAGTTCAAGGATGAGTTCGTGACTTGCGGCGGAGTGGCCCTCTCAAACATCAATCCCTCAACACTCGAATCCCGCCAGCATCCAGGTCTCTACTTTGCAGGCGAGGTGCTCGACGTGGATGCCATCACCGGCGGCTTCAATCTTCAGGCAGCCTGGACTATGGCGTATGTAGTGGCAAAGAATGTATAGTTGTCCTCATAAAGAGGAAAAGAGTTAATAATCAATAAAATATTGCTGTATTTCTTGCTGAATTTCTCAGAAAGGTGTAAATTTGCACCGATGAATTTCTCAGAAAGGTGTAAATACAAGTATTTGAATTTCTCAGAAAGGTGTAAGTATTATGGCAATGAAAAGAAAGATTTATCAGCAACTCCTTGATTGGAAGCGAAATAGGCATGGTGAGGTCGCTATCCTCATCGAGGGAGCACGACGTATCGGCAAGAGTTATATCGTGGAACAATTTGCAAAAGAGGAATATGAGTCATATCTGCTTATAGACTTCGCTCGTGCAAGCAAGAATGTGACCGAGTTGTTCGACCACTATCTTGACGATATTGACACTTTGTTGTCACGTCTTGAAATGTACGGGCAGAAGAGGCTAATGAGAAGACCAAATAAAGGAGCTGAGGCTCGTTCGCTGATAATATTTGACGAAGTCCAGTTTTGTCCTCGCGCCCGTTCGGCAATTAAGTCTCTTGTTGCAGACGGCAGATACGACTACATCGAAACGGGATCGCTTATCTCTATCAAGAAAAACGTAAAGGACATACTGCTTCCGTCAGAGGAACACTCAATCGAAATGTTCCCTATGGACTTTGAGGAATTCATGTGGGCACTTGGCAACGAGATGCTTATGCCATTCATCTCACGGCAATTTGAACGCCTGGAACCTATGAATGGTCTTCATCGGAAAGCAATGGACTATTTCCGCCAATACATGATTGTAGGCGGAATGCCACAGGCTGTCGAGGCATACGTCAATAAAAGAGACCTTTATGAAGTAGATGAGATTAAGCGCGACATCCTGTCTATATACAGAAACGACATCAGAAAATATGCAGACAATCAAGAGACTAAAGTGTCTGCCATATTTGAGGAGATACCAGGACAGTTGCAGAAACACGAAAAGAAGTTCCGCTTGTCTGACCTGAAATCTGAAGCCCGCATGCGCGATTATTCCGAAGCCTTCTTCTGGTTGGAGGATGCAAGGATAGTCAATTGCTGTTATAATTCTTCCGAACCCAGTATTGGACTGCGGCTCAATGAGGAACGTACTACCCTGAAGTGTTATATGGGAGACACTGGACTTCTAATAAGTCATGCGTTTGACGATCGTGCTATTGCAAAAAATGAGCTATACCAAAAGTTGATGACAGACAAGCTGGAGATCAACGAGGGTATGATAGTTGAGAACATTGTAGCCCAGATGTTGCGTGCTGCAGGTCATCGCCTGTTCTTCTTCAGTAAGTATTCGGCAGAGTCGGCAAGTGACCGGATGGAGATAGATTTCCTTATCTCCAAATCGCGGATAACAAGTAGGCACAACATTTCTGCCATCGAGGTGAAATCAGGCAAACAATACACCACTACATCACTCAACAAGTGTATAGCAAAGTATGCAAATCAAATGTCCACACCCTACGTGCTTCATGCCAAAGACCTGAAAGTGGAGAACGGCATAGTATATTTACCTCTATATATGACACCATTGCTATAAAGTGGTATTAACAGTTAATGTCAATTAATCTGTTAATAATAAATAATTAATCGCCAAAACACTTGCATTGAAGCTCGAAAATGTGTATCTTTGCTGCGCATTTTCATTGAAAATCCTCAGTAGAGTTGCGTGTTTTCATTGAAAATCCTCAGTAGGATTAATAAATATCACAGATATGATAGAGCGTAAATTAAAGATAGACAATGAATTAGAGGATAGTATCTTCCTTTTCGGAGCACGACAGACGGGGAAAAGTACTTTTCTTAGGGAAAAATTCCCTGATAGCATATATATCGACCTGCTCGATACATCAGTGGCATCACGATTCAAGCGTACGCCATCGCTGTTGTACGACACACTCATTGATAAGCCACAAGGCACATTGGTGATTATCGACGAGATACCCGAAGTGCCCGAGATGCTTAATGAGGTGCATCGCCTGATGTCAGAAAAAGGACTCGTTTTTATTCTTTGCGGCTCGAGTGCGAGAAAACTCAAGCGTAAGGGATATAACACCCTTGGAGGCAGGGCATATCCTGTGTATCTATGCCCCTTCGTCAGTGCAGAGATACCCGACTTTGACCTCAACCATGCCATAAACTATGGTATGCTGCCACCTCATTATCTCGCCAAGAATCCTTCAAAGCGGCTGTTGGCATACATCGATGTCTATCTGAAAGAGGAAATCAAGCAAGAGGCTCTGGTCAGGAACCTGTCGGCATTCCAACGGTTTCTTGAAGTGGCTGCACTTACTGACGGAGAAATGGTCAACAACAATAATATTGCCCAGGACTGCGGAGTGAGTGCAAATACAGTTGCCAGCTATTTTGACATTCTTGAAGACACTCTCGTGGGATTTCGCCTTCCGGCATTCTCCAAGGTGATGAAGCGCCGACTGGTTCAGGCGCCCCGCTTTTATTACTTTGACGTAGGAATTGTAAATCATCTGCTTCACCGCAATAATCTTGTCCGTGGCACTGCCGAGTATGGTCACGCCTTTGAGCACCTTGTGATACAGGAGCTTAAGGCATGGCTAACTTACAACGAGAGCGAAGAGCAGCTTACTTTCTGGCGAACCCACACAGGCCTTGAGGTAGATGCGGTGATAGGTGATGCCCGTATTGCCATTGAGATCAAGTCGGTGGAGGAAGTACTTCCCCGACATCTGAAAGGACTGAACTCATTTGCCGAGGACTATCCCGCCGTCCGACTGATAATCGTAAGTCTCGACCCCTTCAACCGTCGAATAGGCAATGTAGAGTGCATATATGTCCTCGACTTCCTCAAACAGCTATGGGCAGGGAAGTATTAGAAAAGAGTTAAGATATGACTCCGTTACCATAAAGCGGAATAAGTGCTTTTCATTAATCCTGCCGTCAGATTTTCACTGACGACAGGACTGACCAATACTAAAAACCTATTTGTAATAATTATCATCTTGTTATCCTGAAATGCAATCTTTCTATATTTTGGTTTTAGTAATTATTATTTCTGATTATAAATCTTTCCATTCACAATCACGAGTCCCTTGAATGACTTTGTAACTTTCTGACCGTTGAGATTGTATCTCTCGCAATTAAGGTTTGCCTTGTCTGATGCCACGGTGTCAATGCCAGTAGTTGTCATGTGACTCTTGAAGAACGCCATATAGTTGTCATACCAGTTGTTGGCAGTCTGATGCTTCAGTTCGGGATTGAACGTGAGGGTCTTCTCCACTCCCTCGGGAAGATTGTTGTAGGGAGCGATGTTGGTGTGGGGAGGACAGACGTCGTCCTGCAGACCGATGCACGACATCACTGGCGAAGAAATGCGGGTGGCGAGGTTTTTCGTGTCGAAATAAGAGAGGAAGGCAAACATCTCCTCGTCGCTGATACCAAGTTCCTGCTGCTTCTGATGAGCAGGATATGCAGGCCAACTGCCAACCTCGAAGTAGTCGGGGAAGTCGCCCATGAATGGTATGGCAGGAGCAATGGCATTGAGCTTGTGGTCACTCAGTGCAGCGGCTGCGTAGGTGAAAGCTCCACCCTGACTTGCTCCCTCGGCAAAGAGATTGCCAGAGTCCACCTTTTCGCGCGAGCAGAGGAAATCGATGCCTCGCAGCACGTCCATATATGCACCACGATAATAATAGGTGTCCTTGTCGCCGAAGTTAAACTGGAACCAGTCGCCGTAAGTGTTCTCATACGGCTCGCGGTTGTTTATCAGCTGACCACGGGTGGAGAGATATAGTTCGCAGAAGTCTGCAAGTCCGTCACCATTGGGGCAATATGGGTCGTAGCCGGAGTCGTAGCCCTGATAGTGTATGATGGCAGGATATTTACCTTCTGCCACAGGCTCAGCATAGTAGCCGCGGATAATGGCCGGTTCGCCGCCCTTTGAGTCGGCTATTGACTTCATCTCCACAAGCCATACATTGCGCTTGTCTGTCGACTTCTCCTCTATCTTGGTGAATGTGGCATCGATGGCAACAGAGGCAAGTTCAGCCTTGGCAGCTGCCCAAAAGTCGTCGAAATCGCTCTGCTTGTCAACAGGAGAAACAATCTCCGTTGGGTCAACACCAATATTGAACGCACCTGCTGTTTCCTCGTTTACGAGGGCTGTGACATGATAGAATCCCGGTTCCGCATTGAACGAGAAAGTCAGGTCAACCGAAGAACCCGCTTTTACATCTGCTGTCTGTGAGAGGCTCGTATAGTCAACAAACTTGTCGGTGGTGACACGCAACTCGGCGTTAGCAGTCATATCCTCCTCATTGTCGTTCTTTACTTCAACCTTTATCTCGGCCTTGCCGTCAGAATAAACCCAGTTGTTGGTGACCGGCACATTGAGTGTGAGGGTCTTTAGCGTTGCAGGGTCAATAACCTCAACGTATGTGAGAGTGTAGTTGCAACCGCCGATGATACAGCCGCCCGACTGTAGGCTTGCGAGCATCTCCTCAGTAATTGTATATTTTGTATATGCGCCTTCGGGAGCCTTGGCTTCTGCGCCAGGAAGCATATTCCAGTCGCTGCCACGAGGCGACACCTGTGCACCTGCTTTCACATCCTTGTGATGCAGACGTAGCTCATTGCCAACAACTGCATTCTTGAACTTTGAGGCAGGGATGGTCACATAAGCCGACCAGTCGGAAGGCATAATAGTTTCGCCGCTCCATACCACACTCTCCGGTTCAGGATATACCGTACATGGAACTGATGTAGCACGTATTCCGTCGCCTTCATGCTCGATGATGTTTGTGCCATTTTGGAGCATTGCCCAAGAGTTGTCTGCGTCAAACATATCGAGGCAGGAGTCGGTGTTGCCGTTCTTGGCGAACGACCAACCGAGATAGCCAATCTGCTTGTCCTTACATTCAGAAAGGATGGTCTGCCAGTCAATTGGATAAGTGCCATTGTTGCGGGCATAGCCAAATTCGCCCACGCAGACAGGGGTGTTCACCTCAAGAGCCTTGTTGAGGGCGTATGCCACCCTGGAATTAGAGGTAGAGGTGTCCCAAGCCGAAGGATTGTCTATGGATTTGTTATTCCATGAAGCATATTCATAGAAGTGGATGGAGAACATCACGTTGGCATTGCCGCCATTGGCAGTGCGGTCGGCACTGACAACTTCTGCACCTTTGCGCCAAATGACATCTGGATATTGTCCGTAGCCAGCACAGTCAATCATGAGAGTATTCTTGATGCCAGCCTCACGCAGACGCTGGACGGCATCGACATAACCTGTCTTCCAAATATCTTCACCGTCAGACCATTTCGACACCCACTCGTTGCCGATGTTTACAATTACGTATGCCTCCTGACCGATGAGTGCGTCCTTCAGTTCAATCCAGTAGTCAACGGCAGAAGAAAGAGTCGCTTCAGAGTCTGAGCCTGTAGTGTCGTGGATGTTCAGCACGGCAATGAGCTTGTTGGCCTTGCAGCGTGCGATGAGGTCTTTTACCTCGTCGAGAGAAGTCTTGGTGAAAGAGGTCTTGTCCGACTTTCCGCAACCAAGCTGTATGCGCATGGTGTTGCACTTGCTTTCCACCGCTTTCTGGAATGCCACTTCCTTGTAGCTCTGCTGCCAGCAGTAGCTGTAGTTGAAACCGCGCATCACGAATGGATTGCCGTTCTTGTCGAGCAACTGGGTGCCGGAGGTGTGGAATCCCTCCACGGGAGTGTCTTCCTCATAACCTGTCAGATATTTTTTGAAGAAGGCGGTGTAGGTAGTCGAGAAGTCGGCTGCGGCGGCATGGCCGTTGAAGTTGTTGAGGGAATAGGCCTTGTCGGCTGCATCCACTTGTGTGAGCAACAGATAGGGAGCTATGTTGGTGTGAGTAGGGTCGGTGGTGTCCTGAAGCGAGAAGTTGGTGACGACGGGGCACGTGATATACGGTGCGAAGTTCTTAACGTCGTAATACGAGAGGAAGTCGAATAGCTTGTCCCATGTCCAGTCGGAATTGTTGTCGAGGAAGTTTTGGAACACATTCTTAGGCCATCCCACACACTCGGTGTTATGACGGAAGTCGGAGTGTCCGGTGATGCTCGGAGCGATTGCCTTTACACGACCGCCACCAAGGAAGGCTGCGGCATAGCAGAATGATCCGCCCTGCGAACCGCCGGCAGCGAAGATATTGTCCTTGTCCACACCATACTGTGCTGCAACGTCAGAGCAGAGGAAGTCAACGGCACGGGCACAGTCGAGATTGCCTCCATAATAGTAATGCTTATGGCTGTCGCCAAGTCCGTAGGCATAATAGTCGGGTGAGGTCTTGCCCTCGGGATAGTATGTCGGTTGGTCGTCGCGGCAAAGTTGCTGACCACGTGTTGAGAATACGAAGTCGATAAATTCTCCAGAGGCAGTGCGGCTTGGCACATTGAGTTTGCCGGTTCCGCCGTCAGTACCTTGGTAAGTGATGATGACAGGATGCTTGATGCCTTCCTCGCCCTTTGGCACTGCAAGGAATCCGGCAACAGTCACAGGCTCTCCGCCGATGACATTAGGCGTTGACTTCATCGTAACTTTATATATGGTGCGAAGGTCGGTGTCGGCTTTCCCCTCGGTGTATTCCTCGATGCTGTATTCAGGGGCAACGGCAGCAAGTTCAGCGAGAGCATTGTCCCAGAATTGCTTGAAGTCAGCCTTGCTGTCGGCAGGACAGTTGATGCCTTCGAGGTTATATGCTATATTATAAGAACAGAGAGTATTGCCATTGTATGTGGCAGAGAAGTGATATACACCAGCTTCAGTAACGTCTTGAGAGAGGTCGATAGTGCAAGGAACGATGGTGGCATTTGTGCCGTCGCTTGCTTCTACGTTAATATTGCGGGTATAGGTGTTAACGGCAGTGCCGTTGTCGCGAGTAAGGGTAACGACGAGACTGACGCTCTGTGCCGTTGCCTCTGGATTGACGAAAGAGAAGGCAAGCTGCGGAGTTTCGCCTGTCTTGAACTCACGGATGAATGCGTTGTCATAATCGGGATAAAGTTGTAGAGTCTCATGCTCGGTGGTCAATACATTCACGTCAGTAACGAGTGTCACACGGTCGAAAGAATATCCACCTCCACCCACTCGCACTCCATTGGTGCGAATTTCATCGAGCATATTGTCGGGGATGAGCAGCGAATAGTCGCGGTCAACAGCCGAAATTGCAGTCGATTCAGACATCTTTGCATATCCCTTCGTGTTGAGGCGAGCCTGAGGCCACTGGGCAGTGGGAGACACTGCCGTTACATGCACTTTCAGCATGGCTCCTGACGTTACCATACGGAACTTGTCGGCAGGAATATACTCAGAATTGCCCCAGTTGTCAGGAC
Organism: Prevotella sp.; assembly: GCA_022775105.1. Taxonomy (GTDB): domain Bacteria; phylum Bacteroidota; class Bacteroidia; order Bacteroidales; family Bacteroidaceae; genus Prevotella. The sequence goes on from JALFIX010000113.1 coordinate 11,587, forward strand.
ATGTAGTGTTGCAAGTCCATATAGGTAGGGAGACAGAAATTGCCTTCGTGTCGCCCGACTCTATATAAGTAATAAGGTCAACAGATGTAAAAGTGTATCCGCACCCTTTTACTACAAGTCCCGACGACTTCATCTCAGAGAGCATGTCGGTGGTGATGGTGAACTCCACCTTTCCAGGCTCAGCCACATGTGCACTCTGGTTGGGGTCGAAGTTTGTCCAGTTTCCCTTCTGTAGATAAACCTGAGGATAGCTGCAAGATGATGACACCGCACTTACCGTGACAACAATCTTGTCGCCCTTGTTTGCATTGGCAAAGGCTGCGGCATCGAACTTTTGGAAACCAGCCGACCAGTCGTCGGCGCAAATAACTTCGCCAGTGAAGAGATTTATAGTCTTCTCCGTCACGGCGGCAGATTTTGTTGCGGCATTTGCCACAACCGCGAAGCACACTAACATATAGAATAGTGCTGTTCGCCTGAATTCAAATAATCGTTTCATGTTATTATAGTTTTTTCGGATGTTATTTTGGTGCAAAGTTAGGATAATATATAATATTAATGGTATGCGATTTGTCGATGAAATGGCGCAATTCTACATTTCGCACCCAATTATTCTACAATTTTACACCTTAAATTGTTGGTGGTTTGCAAAAAAAACAGTATCTTTGCCCCAAAATAACAAGTATGAAACGTATAACCAAATACTGCCTTGCATTTATTATTACGCTGATGTTGTGTCCTATATCAACATTGGCGCATACGGATATAATGAGTTTTAATCATTATAATACTGGAGCCAATACCGTGAAATGCGCCTTGCGCGACAAAGACGGTATAGTATGGCTCGGCACCAAACAAGGGCTCTTCACAGCCGCACAACTGCTTGGCAATGCCACTACAAAGAGGCCTGTACATCCGTATATCACATACAACATACGACGTATAGAACAGGACGCAATGGGAAGACTGTGGATAACAACCCTCGCCAACAAATACATCATTTACAATCCAAAGACAGGAGAACTGATAAAAGACGTGGAGGAATGGCTCGGACAACGGGGGATAAAGGCTTTCTATGATTTTGGAGTAGAGACCGACCTACTGGGAAACGTGTGGATATATAAGGACGAAAATGTGTGGACACTAAATCCAAAGGATAACTCCACCACACAATTCGCCTTGTCTCCCAAAGATGGGCCAATCACCGGGGCAAAGGATTCGCAGAAAGGAATGATATTGCTTACAAGGCGTGCCTTATATATAAAATCGAGAGGACAAAAGGCGAGAAGACTTGCCTCATTGCCCGAAGACATAGCATACCAGCATACAGAGATTATAAGCGACTTGCAGGGAGATATATGGATAGCGACTCACTCGCGACTATACGAATACAATACTAAAACCATGCAATGGAACATCCATAACGAGGTGAAGCAAGATATATGTGACATCACTATGCTCAAGGACGGAAGGATAATATGCGCCACAACCAATGATGGCTTATACCGCTTCGACAAGGGCAATATGGCCAACATCAGACATACGGCGCCCATCACTGACGGCATACAGTCAAATCATCTTGAAGGACTATTTTACGATGACGAGAAAGACATTCTTGCCATATTCTATCACAAGCATAACATTTCCGTGTCTCAGATGAACCGAAATGCCATCAGAAAGCATCACATACAATGGCAGTCGAGGGGATATTCCAATGAGGATGTCATATCTCTCGCAACTACTCCCGACGGGCATATACTTGCGGGAACGGAAGATAATGGAGTGTATGATATGTCACCCGATCATCTCATACAGAGGTGTATGCTGCCGATGACTACCGCCACCTCTGTTTTGTGCAACTCAAAGGGGCGTATATGGACAGGACTTTACCGTCATGGACTCGTGGATGACAATGGAAATGTGTTCTTCAAAGGCCAGTCGCCAATAAAGATAATCGAGGGTGCAAACGGGCAGCTGTTCGTATTGCTCAATGGCGAAGGACTGTGGACGCTTGACTGCAATACCGGGGCAATGAATCATATACCAACCACCAACCCATGGATTATGGACATGACATCTGACGGGATAAACGTATTTGCAGCAACTCCCGATATGCTATATATAATAGATGTCAAGACACTTGCGACCCAAACCGTAAAGGCCGAACAATTCAAAAGCGGACATTTCAAAGACGGTAACAAGACTATTATAGCCGACAAAAGAGGTTGGGTGTGGATGGTAAACTATAAATGTGGTTCGGACATTGATGTGTATGATACAAGACGGCAATCGGCATTTACCATACCCGTCGGTAGAGACATTATCGTCAATGCAATGGTGGAGGACTGCAACGGTAACGTGTGGCTTGCCTCTAACCACGGACTCACGCGAATAACCATCACCGACGAGAAAAACCACTCGTTTCAGACAGCCTTGTTCCCCGACAACAAGTCTTTCTTCAACGACAAGGCCGCTTTCGCCACCAATGACGGACTCCTGCTGTTTGGTACTACCGACGGATATATATCGGTGGACACCCGAAGCATTTACTCATCCTCAGCATCAAAGCCTCAATCGCCACTGATCCTATCTGCCCTAAGAATCAACAGTGACTTTATACCCACTGATTCAACTGCCATGAACAATGAGGCAGATAATTGCTCACTGCCCTATATGCGGGAAATCACATTGTCTTATGACAAAAACAATATATGGATAGAGTTGGCTCCACGCGACTTGGACAGTCAGTTGGCTATATATTATTATAAGGTGGAGGGACTCAGTAATGGCTGGATGCCCCTCGACAGAAGCGGAATATCACTTGCCAACCTGCAACCGGGAACTTATAAAGTGATGATACAGCGCAATATGACGGATTTGCAGGATATGGCAGACGAAGAGGCTGAATGTTTACTGTCCATAACCATCACTCCGCCATTTTATAGCTCTATTTGGGCATACGTTGTCTATTTCCTTCTCTTCGTATTGCTTGTTGCCATTATTATTGGCTATATCAAACAAAAGAGGGAGACAAAGAGGAAAATCGAAGAGCTATACCGAAAACTCAATCTGCGCAACACTCCCAAAGAGGAAGAGACGTCAATGTCGCCAGCAGACAAACAACTGCTCGACGCTGCCATAAAAATTGTGGAGGAAAACATCTCCAATCCTGATTTCTCGGTGGATGAACTCAGTGCCCAACTATGCATGCACCGCACCAATCTGTATAAGCGTTGGCCTGCCATAACGGGTATCACTCCTTTGCGTTTCATCCGCCTTCTGCGTCTGAAACACGGCAAACTCCTGCTCGAACAAGGTGCTCGCCGTATCTCCGACGTAGCATACGAATGTGGATTCAACGACCCCAAGAAATTCTCCAAATACTTCAAGGAGGAGTTCGGGGTCTCACCTGGTGAATATTTGAAATAGAGATGCCACATAGTATTTATAGTTGCTTTTGCTAACTGCCAACATCCCATAACGTTGGTCATCCAGATATTATATGGATGTACGTTCTTGCTATGGACTCTATAGCCATTATCTTACCATAATAAAACCCGTTTGCTTTTTATTGATGGCAACTTTCTTTAGCTTACCCATATCAGTTAGTGTCTGTAAGTCGTTGCGTGCAGTTCTTTCTGAGACTCCGAATCTGCTTGCAACTTCCTGAGGAAGAAGTATCGAAGAGGGGGCTTCATCCAGTAATCTCAGTATTCTCATTTGTCGCTCGTTGATACCGTCAATGTCGCTATACATTAATATGCTCTTGCGCTCCTCCTGTTTTCGTGCGAGATAGAGCTTCAGTTCCTCATACGCCTTCTTCATCATCAGAAGATTGTACAGTATGAAATATGTCATGTCCTTGTCGTCTGCCTCTGTATAGAGAAACATTCGTTCATACCGTTTCTTGTTTTTGTATATGATACGCGAGATACTGAGATATTCAGTAAGCCAATAGCCCTTTTTCAGTAGATACCAATAAACCAACGAACGTGCAGTCCTGCCATTGCCATCAACAAACGGGTGAATCCATGCTATCATGAAATGTAGTATTATTCCCTTGATAATAGGATGGATGAATCGGTTCGGATTATCCTCATTAGCGAATATGAACACATCGTGTAGTATGTTGTCTATCTCATTATGCGAGGGCGGTGTATGGGCAATCTCTCCGTTTATGGCATCCATTACGTAGATGTCATCCGTATTGCGCAGTCTTCCCTCGTCAGCAGGATTGTCAAGAGTATGCTCCGATATGTTTTGATGCACGTCCAACAGCATATCCATAGTCAGTTCTTTGTCCTTCTGCTCGTTCAACTGTTGAATGGTACGATAGTTGTTGAGAATCATCTGTTGGCTTTTGTTCGTCGGACTCAGCTTCTTTCTCAGCATGTCCTTTGCCACTTTACGTGTGGTCGAGGCTCCTTCCATTTGACTTGACGCAATGGCTTCCTCCATGATGCTGCTGACAAGATACATCTGTTTGTCGTTATTTGGTATTATACCGTCAGCACTGAGGCTACCACCCATATTCAGGTCAAAATCATGCAGCAAACTCTGCATTACGGATGTGACATTAAAGGAAAACGTGTATTTTCCGAATCTCACCCTTTGCAATCCTATCTCCCTGTGTATCTTTACAGCTTGCCACAGATGTTCTGCGCATATATCCTTTGGGGCAAGATGTTTCACCTTGTCCCAATAAAGATAGTCGTCGGTAATCCTGGCCAGCACATCTTGCAACTCTGGCAATGACCATAAAGCTGCACTTCTGTCATAATCCCTTTCTTCAGGATTCTTAGGAGGTTGTTCAATAGCCATATCTTCTGTTCTTTATGCGTAATTTCGGTGCAAAGATAATAAAAATATTGGGTAAAATGCGGAAATATGCAGAAAATTTCCGCATTTTGCCATTTTTTATACAGTAAATGTATTAAAATAGCATTAATAAATGATATAGTGGCATATAAAGACTCCGCCCCACAGTTCTCACGAGTCGTGGGGCGGATGATTAAATGTGTTTTTTATTTATTTTGAGAGAGAAAAACTACTTCTTCGACAGGAATGTGACGTCGAGACGGTTGCCGTCGGTTGACATCCTTCTGAGGAAGTCATTCAATACGTCTGCATTTATTGATTTCATGGTTGTGGAATAGCTTACTGGATTGAGCGTTTCGGCGTTCAACAAGAGGGTGTCGGTGATGTACTTCGCCCAGTTGTCTGCCTTGTCATCGTTTTCGGTCATCTTTTTGTTGAGATGTCTTACAACGATGTCGTATTCCGCCTGCGTCACTCCTTCCCTTGCCATCTTGTTCCATTCTTCCACTATTTTGCCTTTCAGCCTTTCGGCATCATCGGGAGAGCAGCTGAACTCTGCAGTAATGCCATACTGTGAGGCGGGAACAGTCTGTGTCTCCTTGTTCACGTTTATGGAATACACGCTGCCGTCCTTTTCGCGTATGTTCTGCATACAACGGCTTTGGAATATGCTGCTGAGCAGATTGCAACAGATGATGTCGCTGATGTTGGGTTTGGTCTAATAGTTGAAATTGACAACCACCTGTGCCATTGGTCTGCCGAGGTTGATTTTCACTGTTTTCGAATTGTTGCCCTTCATCGGACGTATGCCGTCGTCTTTCCATTCGTTCAGTCGCTTAATACCGTCCTTTGGTTTGGCGAGCGAGGCGAGGTAGGTCTCGGCGAGAGCCTTTGCCTGTTGCTCGTCGATGTTACCTGTAAGTACGAATGTGAAGAGAGTAGGGTCGCCGTAACAATCCTTCCACACCTTTATCACGTTTTCCGGCTTTGCCTTGGCATAATAATCGGCATTGCTTATGAGCGTGCGTGGAGAATAGTTGGTGCGCATCACCCTTACCGTGTCGGCAAGCGGATTGGCACGATTGCTCATTGCCATCTGCTGGCTTATTGCAGAGAGAATCTTTTCGTCGAGATTTGGCTGTGTGAAATAGAGGTGCATCAACTGGAATAGCGACTCAGCCTCGTTGGGCAGTGCCTTGCCCGTTATCTGACTGCTGAACAGGTTGACCGAGGGCGAGAACTCAAGGTTGTGGAGCTTAATCTGCTGATAGAGAGTCTGGGAGTTGAACTCACCCGCTCCTGACGACAATATCCACGAGCCTACCTGTTCGGCAGCGGGAAGCATGTCGATGTCGTAGAGTGAGCGTCCGCCTCGCCTCACGGCACGCAGACAAACAGTAGGTTTGTCGTATTCCACCTTTTTATATATCACCTTTGCCCCGTTGCTTAGTGTCCATTCCGTCGTGCCGAGAGTGGAGTTCGTCTTTGTCTTCTTCACCTTCCCTGCCTTCGGCTTTTCAGCGAGGAAGTCACGCTTTTCAGGTTCCTTTGCCATCTCGTAGGGATAAAGCGAGTAGTCCATCTTCTCCGTACGGGAGATGATGTCGGCAGCTTCTTCGGCAGACAGAGGATATTCCGATGGAGGACCGGTCACCACCACAGTGCGGTTCTTTCCCGTGCTCCATTTCTTTACTTCATCGTTGAGCTGTTCAAGTGTGAGCGACTCAAGAATCCGTGTACATATATTGTAATAATCATTTTCCGCAAGCAGAGGTTCGCCGTCGAGATAGTGGCTTTCTATCTTTGAGCATATATCCTCATTCTCGATGATGGAATACTTATATCCTCGCTCCAGTTCGCTGAGCAGTTGCCTGCGGCCCGCCTCCATTTCCTCAGCGGTGAATCCCACCTGTCTGAGCCTTTCGCCCTCAAGCATGAGCATACGCAAGGCTCGTGTCTCGTCATCGCTGCGGAGCGATGCGCCGAGCTGGTATGTGAAGTAGCCACGTTTCAATGGCACTATGTGTATGCCGCATCCTCCTAATGGCGAGCCTTGCTCCTTTGATTTTTCTGCACATCGTTTTGCCGCAAGGATATTAAACAGGCGTGCGATAATATTCGTCCGCATATATTCCTCAGAGTTCATTTTGACATCGCGAGTGTCGGCAATGCGGTTGATGACAATCACCGAGCGGCTACGTGCTCCCTCGCTATGGGCGTCGCAAAAGCGGAGTGTGTCGTGGTCGGCTATGGTGCAGAGCTGGTATCTGTCCTTTAGCGGACATTCGCCCTCTGCCTTCGGCACATCGTTCATGATGCGCTTGAGGCGTTGCTCCATCTCCTTAACGTCGATGTCGCCCACAACTACCACAACCTCAAGGTCGGGACGGTGCCACTTGCGGTAGAACTGTCGGAGACTTTCGCATGGGAAACTGGCAATGAATTCCGGCATACCGATGATATCGTGGTTCTCGTAGCGTGAGCCTTGCAGCATCAGGTCTGTCCATTTCCTCTGCATCTGGTATTCCGGTGTATCGAGCATCTTTATCTCCTCGATGATAACGGTGCGCTCCTTGTCGATTTTCTTGTCCTCAAGACTGAGGGCATACGACCAGTCTGCCATCACCATCATGCATGAGTCGAGCAGAGCCTTGTCGTCAGCCGGCACGCCCATCAGCTTGTAGATTGTGTGGTTTTCCGAAGTCACGGCATTTATGTCGTGTCCGAAGAGCACGCCATGCCGTTCGAGCATATCGGTGATGTCCCGGTCGGGGAAATGCCTGGTGCCCTGAAACGTCATGTGCTCAAGAAAGTGTGCCAAACCGTGCTCGTACGGCTCTTCTGCCAATGCTCCTATGTTATGCACGAGATGGAATGACACCTGGCCTCTTGGTGCGTCATTGTGCTTGATGAAGTATGTGATACCATTGTCAAGCTTTCCCGTTGTGACAGAGTTGTCCACGGGCAATGTCTGTGCAGACATTGCCGTGGCAACAGATAGTAAGAGAGAGAGTATTATATTCTTCATTCTTCACTCTTCATTCTTCATTCTTCACTTCAGCATTTCAGCTATCTTGTCCTCCAGAGCCTTACCTCTGAGGTTGACAGCCACTATGCGGTTGTCGGCATCGAGAAGGATGGTGAATGGGATAGATTGTATCATATACTGCTGGAGTATTGGCGACTTACTCCCTTCAGGGGTGCGCACACTCTTCCATGTTATGCCTTCCTCAAAACAAGCCTTCTTCCATGCGTCGGCCTTGTCGTCGATTGACACACCGAGTATTTCCAGTCCCTTTGTCTGATAGTGCTTGTAGAGCTTCACGAGGTTGGGCATCTCCTTGCGACACGGTGCGCACCACGAAGCCCAGAAGTCAACAAGTTTCACCTTTCCTCTCATCTTGTGGAGCGATATGGTGTCACCCTCCACATTGGGAAGCGAGAAGTCGGGGGCAATCTTTCCTTCCATTATCTGCTCTATCTTCTCAAGATATTTAGCCACAGCCTTTCCAAGAGGCGACTCCTGATATTCGGGAGAGAACCGGTCATATCGTTCGCGCAACATAGTGCGCCCCATATCCATCATGTTTGAGGACAGGACGTACATGCCGGCAATGGTATTGACAAGGCTGTCGAAAGTGGCAACCTCCACCTTTCTCATTTTCTCGACATATTTCAAGAAATCGTTCTGCAGTCCCTTCATCTTCATTTGGTTGCCTTCCTGCATAGCAGCTCTCATCTCGTTTTGCACGCGATTCTGTTCAGCTTTGGTAACCTGATTGAGGTTGGCATAATGGTTGTAGAGTTCCTGCTGTTCACCACCAACTATTGTCACTCCCTGCGAGTTTGCGAGAATCTGGATATTGACGTTCTCAAGGATAAGTGGAATGACGGACTTTTTGCCGGCAAAGCGTATATACGCCACATCAGGTTTCTCTGTCTTGCCCTTGAACACAATCATACCGTTCTTCATTTCTGTACGTCCGATGGTGTCAGTGTTGCATCTTATAAGATATGCCGTAGTGTCGGCAAGACCTTGCGTGCGGGCAGTTATCTGATAACCGTCCATTTGTGCGTAGGCAGCAGAAGCTGCCATGCACAAAACGGATATTGCTATTAATATAATATTTCTCATTTGATTAAAACTATTTGAAATGTTGACATATAATTAGAATACACATACATCAGCCAACGACACCTTCACCTGTCCTTTATATACAAGTTCCGATACCACAAGCTTTAGATAACGGGCTTTCACCTTATTGGCAGCCTTGATAATGGTGGTTTCACCCAAAGTATTGCCGAGGGTATTGTCCTCTACATAAGACAAGTCATTCCAGTTGCCGCTCTGTTCTGTGCTGTACATCACCTTTATCGATGAAGGCTGGAAATTGCTTGTCTCAGTGTTGGGCGACTGCATTATCTTCACGCCGTTGACCTCTTTCTCACTCTTCATGTCAATGGTGATTTCCATTGTCCTGACACCCTCTGTTGAAGGCCATGATGACCATACGGTATTTGGGTCGTTGTCGAGCAGATTTACAAGATAGTCGTTTTGTGGGTCGTCAACAACATTGCTTATTGTCCATCCCTGAGTTGACAGGCAGTCTATTTCAGGCAATGAGCTGTATGGTTTACGGACAATGTAGTCGGCAACAAGGCTTTCGTCGAAATAGCTGTTTCCATATATTTCAAATGTAGTGCCGTATATGTCGTGCATCTTTTCCATTACCCACTTGCTTTCATCGCCATATTCCACCGTGGCAGGCTTGAAATTCGAGCCATAGAAATAGTGGTTTTTGCCCAATATGACTTTTTTCAGGTTTGTGAAGTTCAGAAGGTCTTGCATTGTCATAAGGTCAAAGTCAATCTCCAGTTCCTTCATGTCGTCGGCAAACTGCGTTTGGGCATTGTTGTTCAGTCCATATCGCTCGTTCATATTCTTCTTGAAGTCAGAGCTGAACACCACGCTTCTTGTTATATCAACCGGTTGGAAATTGATTACGTCAGGACAGCCCTGAAGAGTGGCGATACGGTTCAGGACTATTGGCTTTGAGGTGTTGATGTTGTCGATATCGACCATTTTTTGTCCAGACATCTCTTTAGTCAGTTCTGTACTTCCTTCAGTACCGTCGAGTTTTGTGTAAGTGAGCCAGAACCTCTCAATGCCCTCGTCCCATATTGACATCATGAGCAGCAGATGCCCGTTGCCCAAGTATGCTCTGGAGAATCCAAGGGTGAATGCCTTCACAGCCTCATGCTCGTATGAATACGGGCGTTCAGTTACACCTTCGGCAAGAGACATGCTGCCGTCGTCTGCCTTTGACTGTACTTTCACCACATAGTTAATGTCCTCAAGATTGTCAATCTGGCAACTTGTGGCTGTAGGCTCGAGTTCAGTGACAAGAGTGTCGTTCTCCGAAGCGCATGTCACCACAATGTTTTTCACAGCGGGGTCGTTGCTGAGTGTCCATGCCACTCGCAGACACTCCCAACCGGGAGATACCGTCACATCAGTGCATCGTCCAGGATACCTAATAGGGCCGTCTCCTGCATATTCCTTGTATGTATCTTCCATACTTTCACAAGCCGTAAGCAGGGAAAGTGTGGCAATTGTCAATAACATTATCTTTTTCATACGTCTTGTCTTTCTTATTTTTTAATATATACTTCCAGTTCCTGCATGGTGACATACTGGTTTTTGTTCTTGCTATTGTCATTGTATGCCATGTTGAATGTCTTCTCAGGAACAACCTTAAGATAACGGTATGTTATGTCTGAAACGGGGAACGACACGTCGAAAGTCACAGGGTCGGAAGTCAACATCTTCTCTTCTGTAATCGGGCTGAAGCCGCTCAGCAAGTTGTCTTTGGCATGCCATCTGTCTCCTGTGCCGTCTTCTGGTTGTGATACATAACCAATCTTTGTCCAGCTGCTGTTGTCGTTAGAACCATATACCGTTACCTCGCACGGCAGTGTCTCAGAATAGTTGAAATACCAGATAGGGTCTAATTTGTAATTTGACTTTGTTTTCATCTGTGCATATATCCTGACTGTTGCAGGTACGTATTGACTGCCCAAGTCAAGTAATATGCTCTCGCCAAATGCGTAAGGTCCCATGACAAATGTATAATATTCTGTTTTAGACGATGTATTGAGTGCCTGAATGCCCTTGGTGTCACCATCGGACAAATACTTCAATCCTATGCGATTATCTTCCATTTCGCACGATTTGGAACAAGTGAACTTTATTTTCTCCTGTTCAAGCATAGTTGTCGAATAAGATTTAATGCCTTTCCACTCCTGCTGCTTCACAAAGTAGCCACGGTAATCCTCAGTCTTTACGACAATCGTATTCTCATCCGATTGCTGTTTGATGGTGAAGAAGAGGTCGTTGCTTCCCTTCGTGAGTGTGATGGTGTTGACAAGGAGTGTGTCCTGTTCACCAGTGTGAGGGTTAATGCCCACATAAAACACATGTGCCAAGCCGTTCATTCCCTCTTCAGGCAAGTCGTATGTCAGCTCAAAGCCATTCCATGCCGGTTTCACCTCTGCTGTCTTGAAGAAAGCGAAAGCTCCGCTGTCGCCTGTACTGAACGTTGTTTCGTATTCCTCAGAAGCCACTCCGTTCTTGTCGAGATAGGCAATATGAATAGGCACGCTGGTTTTTGCCTCGTTGAAGCCCGCCAATTCAAGCGATGTGCTTAGATAGCTGCCCAAGACATTCACTTCCTTGCCGTTTTCATCTATATACCTCGCCCTGATTCTGTTTATTTCTGAGTTGTTGGGCAATGTATATGTCATTATGGCACCACCTGGTTTCGGCGTAAACTCAACCCCTCCGGTCGGTTTTATTGGAAACACCTCGGTGTCGTCGCTGCTGCATGAAGTCAATGATACCAATGCAGCGAGCATAATTATATATATACTGTTAATCGTTCGCATAAATAACTTTAATTCTTTAATTTCTTAAATCTTTAATATCGTGCTCCGCACGACTTACCATCCTGGATTCTGTACCACACCGGAAATCATCACCTCTTCCGACTTGATAGGCCAGAGGTAGTCACGTGGGTTGTCAAACTTTCTCTTACTCCACACTTCAATCGGACCTTGCCAGTTGTTGTAGAAACCTTCGGCAGTCGTTGCAACGACGTTCCATCCCTTAAGAGGTTCGCCGAGAACTTGGGCCTCGTTCCAGCGGCGAAGATTCCAGAACCGATGGCCCTCGAAAGCAAGCTCGATGTTAGTCTCCTGTTTGATAATCTCTCGCATACCGCTCTTTTCCTTTACCTTTTCCGGATGATAAGAGCGAGCCCACGATTCCTCTACATCAGGAATGCCGGCACGGTTGCGCACCTTGTTGATGGCGTCATATACCTTCTGCGTCGGTCCTTCCACCTCATTCCATGCTTCTGCCTGAAGCAGGTAAAGTTCGGCAAGTCGCATAACAGCCCAGGGGTCATCACCCTTGGCAACATAGTCGTTGCTGTATGAGCGCGTCTTGATGGTGGAATATAAATGTTTCTTCAACCAATATCCGCTGATGTTCTGAGGTATATCCTCCTGTATGGTAGATGACTGGGTGCCGAATCGCTCGTTGCGATAGGCTTTCACTTCCAGATTGTAGTCAGGGTCGCTGGTCTTGACCTTTGCCGGACCGAGCTGCCAGTAGGTGCGGTCGGATGCTATGTCTGCATAGAAACGCGGTTCGCGGCGAAGATGCAGATTCAGTACGGGTGTGTTTTCGGGTATGACACCTTCATATTTGGCGATGTCTGTCTCACGGCTCATGCCGGCATATCGTGAATTATAGTCCCAGTTGGGGTCTTCATCTATTGGCAAGCCACGGTCGGTATAATACATCTCAACCATCTTTATTGTTGGAGAGAGGCTGCCATAGCAACTTGAGTTATACATTGTATTGTCTGAACTCTGAAAGCGGGGAAGCGTGTAGGCATGCAGTTTATACGGCCAGTAATATCCTGTGTTGGCATATCTTACGTAGAACAGTCCCTCGTCGTTGTTGTAGGCAGGAGCTTCCACGCGTTGTTCGAGGTCATACATGGTGTTCAGCAACTTTGTCGCCTTGCTGGTTGTTCCTGTATTGAGGGCATATCCGGCAGCTTCACATTCCTTTACAGCCTCATCACAAGCCTCGGCGGCCTTGCGCCATTTCTCCGCATCATATTCTGACGGGAAAAGCTGTTCTCCCTGCTTGTTCTTGAAGCTGGAATATGTCTTGTTGCCATTGTAGAAAGGAGAAGCCTGGTAAACCAGAACCTTTGCCTTCAAGGCAAATGCAGATTCACGACAGAAGTATGCCGAGTGAGATGCCGGTTTCTGTGACTTTGGCAGCAGTCCGTCTGCTATCGCCTCGTCAATAAGCGACACAATGGCGTCGAAACACTCGTCGAGCGGTCGTCGTGGCTGTTTCATGGACTCTACGTCGGTGTCGGTTGGGAGATTCTCCGGTACGAGAATAATCGGACCATATCGACGCACCATCTCAAAATACAGATATGCCTTGAGGGCTTTTACCTCCGCCGTCCATTGTTTCTTCTCAAGCTCACTCATATTGTAGCATGTGATAGCCTTTTCAATAAAGGTGTTGCAAAAGCGGATGGCAAGGAAATATCCGGTATTTGACCATATATTTCCGTATGGTTGCTGAACAGACTGAAGACCGTCGCCTATCAGCAACCCGTTGATGGGAGACGAAAGTCCGGTTCTCATCAACTTGTTTCCAACCAACTCGTCGGAAGCGGTCAGACCCAAATTGCCTTGGGGCGTGGATATTGACCTGATGAAAGAGTGGCAATCTGCTTCCCACTCCTCAACTGAAGTGCGTTGCTCAAACAGTGTCTCCACAGTAGTAATGTCTTCTTCAGGCACTAAGTCGAGGAAGTCGCTGCATCCTGTCAGGAGTGGCATTATGCCAATTATGATGTATTTTTTTATCTTGTTCATGATGTTATAATTTATTTATTGAGGTGTCCAAAACAATTAGAAACTGAAGTTCAGACCAAGAGAATAACTCTTCTGTATAGGATAGTTGAATCCGCTGCTTCCAAGTTCGACATCCCACAACTTGAAGTTGGAGATAATGAACGGGTTTGTGGCTCTAATATATAGTTTGAGATTCTTTACTCCCTTCTTCCTTAGCATGCGTTGTGGGAAATTATAGGCTAACTCCATAGCAGTACATCTGAGGAATCGACATTCGCGCATGAAATATGTCGTGTAGTATTTGTCTGACGTATTGATATTTCGGTCTTCCTCGTTGTTATGGTAGGTGATACTGTTGGTCGAGAGACGTGGCCAGAAAGCATGTGGATTCATATTCTCGGTTGACCAGTGGTCGTCGGCAATGGCGCGAAGCATGGCCTGGTTGCCAACAAATGGCGAGATAGCATCCGGGTCGATGAAGAACGAACGATTGCCTGAACCTTGGAATGCCATGTTCCACTCAAAGCCCTTGTAGCTGATGAATGCCGAGAAACCATAGATAACCTGAGGGGTTGTAGGATGACCGATGTGTACGGCATCCTCAATATTTATGACGCCATCGCCATTGACATCGCGGTATCGTATGTCGCCAGGCTGAACATCGCCGCTTTGCTTGGGTGCATTGTCAATCTCCTGCTGGTCGGCGAAGAGTCCCTCGGCTATGTAACCAATCTGCTGCGAGAGGTCGTGTCCAACTTTCTTCTGCCATTCAGGCTTGTCGCTTGCTTCCTCCAGTTCAAGATATTTCGACTGGTTGAAAGTGAAGGTTGAGTTGAAGATTACCCAAAAATCCGAAGAGAAAGCATGCTGTATCTTTCCAGAGAAGTCGATACCTCGTGAACGTGCTTTACCAATATTGTCAAGCTGCAGGTGCTCGATACCCATGTTTGCAGGAATAACTCGGCGGTATGCCAAGATATTATGGCGTATTTCCTGATAGGCATCGAGTTGTATGTCGATAAGTCCATTAAACAGCTTTGTCTCAAGACCGAAGTTTACTTGTTCGGCTATCTCCCATTTGATGTTCTCGTTTTTATATGTCCATACAGAATATCCTTTAGTGGAAAGGCTTCCTCCCGGACGGACATCACCTCTTCCGTTCTGCTTTACCTCGGGAAGATATACAAATCGTGGTGAGTTGATTACACCGTCATTACCGACTTTACCCCATGTGGCACGAAATTTCATGAATGGGATTACCTTTTGCAGTGGTTTCCAAAACTTCTCATTAGACAGAACGTATGCTCCACCAACAGCAGGGAAGAAACCCATCTTGTTTTTCTTGGCAAAACGCTCAGAACCATTGTGTCCAAATGATGCCTCCACGAAGTAGCGATCCTTGAATCCGTAGGTTCCACGCATTGAAAGTCCCATATTGCGGCGCTCCATACTTTCAAGAACATCACTACCTTCGGTATTTGTCACCTGCTGGGCATTACCTACAAGAGTGAGCGAGGTCTGATGGTCACCCCATGCTGCAGTGTGGTAGGCACGGACCTCGTATGCAAGCTGTGTCTGCGTCGTGCTGCTCTTGTCGAGCATCTGTAGGGTCCGGGTCCCTTGGTCAGGATTCTCAGCGTTAAGCACGTGTTTGCCAGTCTCCTGGTCATAGCTTTGGAGAGAATACAAGAATGGATTGATTGCGTATGGCTTGGTGTAATATCCCGTTTTTACGAGAGAGACATTGGCACGGAGTTCAAGACCTTTCACGAGTTTAGAGAGATTGTGTATATACTCCAGTCGGTTACTTGTAGAGTAACGGTCACGCTCTTGATAACCCATGTGGAGATATGCATACGGGTTGTCATATACGTAGTTTGAGCCAGGACGGATACCGAAACGGATGTGTGGCCATGCGTATGTGTCATCTGCCGGATATGTAGGCGCAAAATCCACTGGAGATGCCCTGAATGCCAACTGATATGCCTGACTGGCACTCTGTAGCGGACCGTGGTACTTGTCCCAGTTGGTGGCTGAGTTCAAGAGGAGCTTGATGCCTGGCTTGAGGTCAACGGTGAGGTTTGTGCGGAACGACAGGGTGTTGTTGTTGATGTTCACGTCAAACTGGTTCAGACGGTCGGTCTTCAGCATACCCATATCGCGGTTGTAGTTGAGCGACACATAGTACTGCATAATCTTCGAACCTCCACGGATGTTAACACCAAGGTGGTGGTTGACGCTATAGTCTTTGAACAAGGTCTTGTACCAGTCGGTTGCAGGATAAGCCCACGACGGGAAGCGTGGGTCGCCTGTGAGTGCGATACGCTCTTGGGAATATTTTGGCGATGCTCCCGGGTTGCGGGTCATAATGGCCTGGTTGTAGTATTTCATATATTCAGTTGGACTTACCACATCTATCTCACTGGTAGGCTGGCTGAATATTGCCTCATATCTTACAGATGTATAAACGGTTCCCTCCTCACCTTTTTTGGTGGTGACAAGGATGACACCGTTGGCACCGCGTGCTCCGTACATCGCTGTTGCCGATGCGTCCTTCATCACGTTGAACGACTCGATGTCTTCGACAACAAGACGTGAGAGTTCAAGCTTTGACGATTCCACACCGTCGATAAGGATAAGCGGGTCGGTATTGGCTCCCGACTGGAACGAGGTGATACCACGAATGTAGAACTTGGTGTTCATCTCGTCTTCGGTCAGTGCACCGGGCAGACCGCCTGTCTGCCAGGCAATCATTCCGGGAATCTTTCCTGCAAATGATGGGTGAGGTCGGAACTTGACGTGCGGAGGTCGCCGGGCTTGATGCTCGTGATAGATGATACCACGCTCTCCTTTTTCTGCGAACCGAAGGCAACGACCTGCACTTCCTTTAGCATCTTGGTGTCGGGGCGCAAATCGACATTCAACGATTTCTTGCCCTTGACAGATGCAAATTCATCTTTGTATCCAATGAACGAGAAACGAAGTACATCGTTTCTTTTTACAGTGATGGAGTACTTGCCGTCAGGGTCAGTGGCAGTTCCATTACGTGTTCCTTGGATAAGGATGTTAACACCAGGGAGAGGCACGCCGTTCTCATCGACGACCTTTCCCGTCAACACATAAGTCTCATTTGCCTGCTGCTGTATGCCCGTGGTTTGTGTTGCCGTGGCAATGTCGGTAGGGCCGGAAGCCTCCCTTGCGGGTGCCCCCAACCACGACAATGCAGTCAAAATGAGTGAAAACAAAACCGTTTTTCTCATAATTTTAGTATTTTATCTGTTTAACCTAATTATTTCAATTCGGCGACAAAAGTACTAAAATTATGAAAAAACAGTGTAAAATATATGCCCGTGGGTGTCCAAAATCGGGATTTTGGGCAATTTTGACGTTAAAATGATGTTATCTTAGACATTCTGCTTAGATTTCTCATCAGAATGCTTAGCTTTGGCTATAGACTGAAACTCCGATGGGGTGAGTCCAGTGAACCGCTTGAAGGCGGTGATGAACGTGTTTCGCGACTTGAATCCCACACCGTTGCCAATCGCCTCGATGGTAAGGTTGGCGGTAGCCTCCACATCGTTCATCCTCTTGCAGGCCTCCTTGATGCGATAGTCGTTGACGAAGGTGTTGAAGTTGGTGTTGCACTTCTCGTTGATGACCTGCGACACCATCTTGCTCTTCGATTCGGCAAGTTCGGCAAGCCTGTCAACGGAGAACTCCGCAGTGAACACCTCCTCAGAGGTCTCCATCACTAATCTCAGCTTCGAGAGCAGCGACTCTTTGGCTGCATCGTCGAGATTGCTGCCTTTATATTTTTCTGTTGTTGCTGCCAGTCTTTGTCGTTCCTCTTCTTCTTGTCTCAGACGTTTGTTTTCCTCGTCACGCTTTAGCATCTCGAGGTTACGCTCATATAATGCCTCGTTAGATTGGCGAAGACGCTTGTTCTTCTGACGGAGCATCATCAAGAATATCACAACTATAATAGTAATTAAACTGAAGACAATTGCAAAGGAAATCCATATCTATCGGTTTCTTTCTGTTTCTGCTATCTGCT
>JALFIX010000127.1 GCA_022775105.1 Prevotella sp.
CTTTACGTCATAAAGGATTTGAGTGTACTGTACCATTTACGGTTTACGGAACATCTGCTTCTGATGATGCCGACGACTCCGATGACTCACCATCTATTTGCTCCACCGTCACCCTCTCCTTCAAGCAGAAGAATGTGATGACACGTCAGGCATTCCGTGGTACATTGACTGTAAACAACGGCAACGAGACAACGGCAATGAAGGATGTGAAGATGAACTTGGAGGTGCGCGATATGGATGGTAATCTGACAACCTCACATGAGTTCCAGATTGATGCTGAGTCGTTGAACGGCTTTACAGGCAATCTTAACTTTAACTCAGGATGGACACTTGGCGGTGGCGAAACAGGTACAGCAACTGTCCTATTCATCCCAACAAAGTATGCTGCCCCGACAGAACCGAAGGACTACTCATTTGGCGGATCATTCTCTTATACAGATCCATACACAGGTTTGACTGTCACACGTGACCTAAATCCTGTCACGCTAACCGTGAATCCGTCGCCCAACTTGGAGATGACCTACTTCATGCAGCGTGACGTGTTCGGAGATGACCCGCTGACAGAGAATGTTGAACCAATGATTCCTTCTGAGTTTGCTCTTATAGTAAACAATAAGGGCTTTGGCGATGCAGAAAATATGAGCCTAACAACACATCAGCCAGAGATTATCGACAACCAGAAAGGGTTGGCTATCTCGTTTGAATTGATAAGCACTCAGTTAAATGGTGGTGAAAAGAACCTCTCTTTTGGTGGAAGTATGACCAGTGACTTCGGAACTATTCCTGCACATTCTCAGTCATACGCCCAGTGGTGGCTGCAAAGCTCATTACTTGGTCATTTCATAGAATACAACGTAAAGGCTACACACCTAACCAGTCGTAACAATCCAGACTTGTCGCTGATTGACACAGTGACCATACATGAGTTAGTCCATGGATTCACAGTGAGGACAGACGGTGATAAGCCTCTGCGCGGTTTCCTCGTGAATGACATCAAGGATAAGGAAGACCTTCCCGATGTAATCTATTTCACCGATGCCACCCAGCAAAGTATGTATATCACGACTAATGCAAATATCATGAAGCAAAGTGATACTGAGTACGTACTGAACGTGGGTGTCGCTAATGATGGATGGAACTACGGATCGTTACTCGACCCGACCTACGGCAAACAGAAACTATTGAAAGTAACCCGAGCTGATGGAACGGAAGTCAATGTTGATAATATCTGGCAAACCAACTGTACACTGCGCGATGGCAAAGATCCGCTTTATGAAAACCGCCTCCACTTCGTTGGCAATATGTCAACTGAAGGTGAGTTATTCTATTTGACATTTGAGCCTAAACCTGATGTTGAACTTATGGTGGAAAGCTTCATCGGTGTACCCGAGGAGGGAACTGTTCTTAAGGAACAACTAACCTCTATGACAGTGAAATTCAACAAACCTATCAAAGTCGAAAGCTTCACTCCAGAGGACATAGTGCTCACTTGTCAGGGCGTATCACAAAATACCTCACAGATAACCATTGAACAGATTAGCGAGCAAGAGTTTAAGCTTATGCTTAACGAAGTGACTCTCCTTGATGGTTATTATGTATTAACAGTGCAGACAAATGGCATTGAAGACAATGAGGGCTTTAATGGCTCAACAGGCAAGCAGAGCTCATGGATTCAGTTTGTTGATGGCAAAGTCGCACTTAAGTTGACAGCCTCACCCACTAACGGTGGTACAATATCACCGACAAGCGGACGTTTTGACTATGATAGTGATATCATATTGAAGGCGACAGCCAACGATGGCTACAATTTTGAGGGTTGGACTCAAGATGGGCAGACCATATCTTCAGAGAAAGAGTTTGCTTATCATATTACTGACAATACGGAATTGAAAGCCTTGTTCTCCATTATATATTATAATGTGTCCATTGATTATGATTCCACAATGGGAGTCGTAGAAGGGGCTGCATCTGGAATATACAATCATGGAACACTATTGCAGTTAACTGCTACTCCATCAGAAGGTTTTGAATTCGATGCATGGGTGATAAATGATGTGCGTGTTTCTGAATCAGAACGTTTTTCTATATCGATAAATGAAGATGTTTCGATTAATGCCCTATTCAAAGAATTACCTTCAAATGCAACAATCTTGCAACTGAATTTGGTAAAGGGATGGAACTGGATATCTTCTAATCTGTCTGAAGATGAACACAGAAATGCAATCACCTTCTTGATACCAATCGAAGATGTTGCAGAACGTTTGATGGGACAAACCACAGAATTGTATAGCGATCCTGAACTCGGACTGGTTGGTAATTTGGAAAGAATAAACCCGTCAGAAGGTTACAAATTGCTTGTTTCTGAACCTGTTCAGAATTCATGGAATGGTATTGCTTCTTTGACAGACAGTACGCTCATCCAACTCCATAAGGGCTGGAACTGGATTGGATATGTTCCTATTTGCAGTTTGGAAATTAACGAAGCTTTAGCAGGTCTTGAAGCTTCTGAAAACGATGTATTAAAGACCCTTGATACTTTTGCTACTTATTCAGAAGGAAGATGGTCCGGCACACTTGAAATAATGAATCAAGGTGTGGGATACATGTATTATTCAGGAAAGAATACAACGTTCAATTATCCATATAAAAATGTATATAGCATTCTTCCTGAGCCTTCAATGTCTGCGAAAATCATTGCTGCTTCACCATGGCAATACAATCCGAACGCTTATCCTGACAACAAGACTATCATTGCTGAGGTCTATGACGATTCGGGTAAGGCACTGGAAGGTGTTTATTCTGTCGGAGCTTTTGTAGGAAAAGAGTGTCGAGGAATGGGCAAGTATGTGGATGGTTTGCTTTATATGACTGTTCATGGAACAATTGCGGACAATGAGAAGATAACATTCAAGGCATACGAGAATGCCACTTCAAGTGAGTTTGGCATTAAGGAAACACTGGAGATGGACGGTGTACAGACAGGAACAGTGAAGGCTCCCTTCGCATTCCATACTTCAAACAGTACTGGTATCGCCAAGGTCACTTCATTCCTGAATATCTATCCTAATCCCGTCAGAAATACGATGTATATCAATGGTGACACGGACTTGATTGAGGATATAAAGATTCTGTCGTCTAACGGTAGCGTCGTATATTCCGCTAACAAGTACAATCCGGAAGGAATTGATGTAACTGCCCTTCTCTCTGGTGTATATATCGTGGCATTGAAGACCAATGAAGGTTATCAATATAAGAAAATTATCGTGCTGAAACAATAAGGAACAATTGATAATCTATTCTTCAAGCAAAATAAATCCCGAGCCGTTAGACGGTTCGGGATTTGTTTTAATTGCTGTTTATTTCATATCTCCAAACTTATTGCGGTTTTTATCACTTCTCATAGGATATTATTTCAATGGATGCAGGAGATGAGTGATATACTCTTGAATATCATTTGGGGTAACGTCATAAAATGGTTGCATGTGGGAGAATCGGCTGTCTTTCTTGAATCTCTCCGCATTGGTGAGAATCATCAATATGCCTTTTTCCTTTAATCGATGATTGTTTTGCCAGTCCATTCATTTCGTCAGCTTGTTTAAATGTCTTGTCATCATTGATTTGACGTATGCCCCTGGTTTTTTTACGTTAAAATAATAAAGGGCCAAAAACCTGTTGAGCGAATAATAACGCTCACCCAAGGGGATAAGGTTGTCTATCCAACTCTTGCGAATTTGTTCGTAGGGTAGGAGCTGGAATAGTTTGTCAATGTCGTCCAAGTCAAGATATATCAGTACCTTTTCTATCAATATGTCATCCGGGACATCATTGACAGAATCATTTTCGTAAGACCAAAAGCGATGTTCGTCTTTTAGCTTCTTAATCAAGAAAGGCCGAATCTCTTTGACTACCATAATTCTCCGATTATTTTAATGTGCGCTGCAAAATTACGATTTTTATTTCATATCTCCAAACTTCTTGCGGTTTTTATCACTTCTCATCTATTAGTTTTTTGTATATAACCCCATTGTCTTCCCTAATCAAGGCTATCAATGCGCAGCCACCGGGAACATGAGCGTCCCGCCCGCGGCTCTCAGCGGCATCCACATCCCCTCCTCACGACACGCTCTGATATTTCACATAAAATATATTTACACGATATTATAACCCCACACATATAGTCCTCCGCTATTCCTCTGCCCTTCCAAGCATCATTCTCCTTAACGTTTATTATAAAAAAGCGAACCAACAACGGAGGATGAACGAAGGATGAACGGAGGAACAACGGACTCACATCTCACTATTTTACTGAAAAATAAACAAATATGCAGGAATTTAAATATATATTTTAACTAAAAACATCCCCTTGCCCTTAATTCTTTACTTATTTTAAGAAATAAAAATTCCACACGCTCCTCTACTCAATTATTTTGCAAAACACTTCATTATAGCCTATATCCACCTGTAAACCAATATTTTACCACCAAATAACACTACATAAAGAGTGCACCAACACTGCACTAACACTGCACATCCCCCAAAAGTGCAGTGTTACAAAAAAAACAATGCGGATGCCACAGGGAGCATAGGCGTCCGCTTTGTTTCGAGGGTTATATGATGGGGTGGAATGGTGGAACAATGATGGAGGAGGGACTATTTTAGTTCATTCCATTTCGGGGGATTGACTCCGAGGAGGTGCTTGACGAAGAAGTCGTAGCGCTTGTGCTCGCCGAAGGACTCGCCCATGGTGTGGTGGACACCGGGAAGCATGACAAGCTCGAAGTCCTTGTTGGCCTTTATCAGGGCATTCACTACCTGGTATGTGCTCGACGGATCGACATTGTCGTCCATCTCGCCCACTACCAACATGAGGGGACGCTCCAACTTGTGGGCATTCTCCACATTGCTGCACTCCACATAACTGGAGTCGATGGGATGACTCATCCACTGCTCATTCCACCAAATCTTGTCCATACGGTTGTCGTGACATCCGCAACTGCTGTAGGCTGCCTTGTAGAAATCGCCGTGGAGCAATACCGCCGTGGTGCTCTCCTGTCCGCCGGCTGACGCACCGAAGATACCTACACGGTCGGCATCCATATAAGGATATTTCCCGGCGGCTGCCTTTATCCATAACATACGGTCGGGGAATCCGGCATCCTTCAGGTTCTTGTAGCATACCTCCTCAAACTGCTTGCCGCGCCATGATGTGCCCATGGCATCCAGTTGCACTACGATGAAACCAAGTTCGGCAAGCGAGGTCATGTTCCAGTTGTAGGGTATGAAACTCTTGGGAGTATAGGCACTGCCGGGACCTGCATAGATATACTCAATCACGGGATATTTCTTGTTGGGGTCGAAGTTTACGGGTCGCTGGATAATGCCCCACATGTCGGTCACTCCGTCGCGACCCTTTGCCACGAACACCTCGGGAGCCACCCAACCGTGCTTCTCCAGTCGGGATATGTCGGCAGTCTCAAGAGTGCGCACCAATGAACCGTCGCTGACATTACGCAGTACGGTGACTGGAGCGGAGGCTACTGTGGAATAGGTATCCACGAGATAACGGCGGTCGTAACTGAAGGTGGCATTGTGATTGCCGGGTTCAGGAGTGAGTTCCACGAGATTCTTGCCGTCTATTCCTATCTTATAATAATGAACATGGTAGGGGTCTTCGCCGTTGTTCCTTCCTGAGGCTGAGAAATATATCGTTCCCTCCTTCTCATCTACAAACTGAATATCCCGGACACACCAAGGTCCCTTGGTAATCTGGCGTATCACCTTGGAAGTCTTTACGTCGTAGAGGTAAAGATGGTTCCAGTTGTCGCGCTCGCTGAGCCATAACAGCTGTTTGCCGTCGTTGATGAACTGTCGCCACAGGCGGGTATAGTTGACGAAGGTGTTTGCCTTCTCCTCCACCACAGTGCGCATATTGCCCGTGGCGGCATCCATTGCCAATAGTTGATAGAGATGATGACCGCGCTGGTTATACTCCATCGTCACATACTTGCTGTCGGGGCTCCACTGCAGCCACTCCAAGTCATACTGGTTGTCAATCAGCGAAGCGTCAGCCTCGACAGCCCTGCCAGTTGCCACCTCTATGATGACGGGATAATGCTGGGGCAGCTCGTCTCCCGGCTTGGCATATTCCTGCTTATGGAGCTTTGGCTGCAACTGGTCGGAGGGCGATGACTCCACGTAATAGACATAGCGTTTCTCCACAGGACGACGCTTGCACACAAGGATATACTTGCCGTCGGGACTCCACTGTATGCGGTTGGAATAATACTTGCCGATGGTGCCGTCCTGGGTGAGGCGACGAGTCTTATGATACGGTTCGTCAGTATTGTGAATCACCACGTTGTATTCCTCGATAAAGGCATCAAGTTTGCCGTCGGGCGAGACAATGGGACGCGGGTCGTTCTCCTCATCTACTTCCATCCAGTGACGCTCACGCTGCGGTTTGAAGCGTGGCTTATGAGCCGGACGCGGTTTTATGCCGAGAGCCTTGTCCTGTTCCTCCTTGGAGTTGAAGACGGACGTCGAAGCCTTGTCGGCATCATAAACGACATACCGCTTGCCTTGCGGTGTGGAAATCTGATAGTGAAGGACATGGGACGAGTCGCGCCAGACGACGTTGCGTGCCCAATTAAAAACAGAGTCCGCACTGAAGGTGGTCTTCAGTGCGTAGGCTCTGTTGTAATCTTCCACTGTTCCCTGTGCCAATGCAGAAGCAGCAGAGAACATTAAAGTTATTGATAAAATTTGAGTTTTCATATTTTTTTATATTTTGGGAAGTTAAGGAGTTAACTACCAACAAATTCCATCACTCCAGAAAGTCGAGTTATTTTACCATTACTTTCTTGTGGTTCATGATATAGATACCGGGGGCAAGACGGTCGGTGTCCTTGCCTGATACCTCCATGCCATTAATACCGAAGATTCTCTGCGAGCCTTGTCCGTTATCGGCAGCTACACCGCTGATGCCGGTCGGGTCGCTATATTCAATAGACCTCAGCTTGCACTCGGTGGTGTTGGCATCCAAGGTGATGTTGAACACGAACTTGGCAGTGGCAATGTACTTGGAGGTCTTCCTGTACTTCAGAGCCTGAGCTATGCGATATGTCTCGCCATTGGACACCTTGCCGGGGAACTGACCTACGGTGAATGTCTGTGAGTTAGCGTTATACTCCGAATAGACATATCCGTTGCCATAAGACGACACCTTGCCTTCGGCATCAAACCAGTGACCATAGCCATTGGCGGTGCTTCCGCTCTCTGCCAACGAACCGTCGGGATTAACAGGATAGAACATAATCCTGCCGTTGTAAGGACCGGTGGCGAGATATGACTGCATCTTTGAGAGAATCTCCTCCTGTGTGAGCTGGAATGCAGTGCCGAGCATTGCACCCGCGTCAGCACCAAGACCGAACTCAATACCGGGATATGTTGTGGCGCTTGCGGGGAAACTGATGTCGTAGGTGAAGGTGATGTCGGCAATCTCGCGTCCGTCAATCGTCGGAGTACTATATACGGTAGCAGATGTACCGATGTCTGTACCCTCGAAACTTACCATATACGGCCACATGTCATCACCCTCGATAGAGTCATCCCACTTGTGCTGGAAATACTCCGTAGGTGCGGGAGCAACCACGAACCACATCTTGTCAACATTCTCAGGAACAGTGAAGCTCACTTCCTCGGATGTCTTCTTGGCCCCCGTGCAATAAATCTTGTCCTCGGCAAAATACTGACGCTCGCCGCTCTTGGTGAGCACCACATATCCAAGACGGAAACCGCGCTTGCCGTAGCGTGAGTTGGCGTTGTAGTATCTGTAGTCGGTCTTCTGCCACTGGGTGTCGCCGTTGAGATATTCACCGGGGTCAGACTCGGCAAGGGCGGCACGGTTGGTAAGGGCAGTGAACGTGGTTGTTACGGTTGTTCCTGCGGGAGCTGTCTGCAACGGGATAACATTGAAGCCAGTGCTCTGGGGACAACTGGCGAGAGCCACCTGATAGTTGCCGTCCTTTAGTTTGGAACAGCGGTAGTCAAACTGTCCGATATACGGGTTGCGGTATGGCTCGCATACGTCGAGGTCCCATGTCACAAGACGGCAGGCATAGTCGAAATACTGGCGGAAGAGTTCCTCCACGTCGATGCCGTGAAGGTGCATGTATGCCTCGTTGAAATCCACGGCAGTCGTTTCGGGATTGTTCCATACGTTTGCCACACTCTTAACATCATTGTATTTCTGGCAGATATAATACAGGAACCAATAGCTCTGATAGCGGTGCCACTCGTGTGTGAAGGCATAGTTGTGGCTCTTGTTGAACACGAAGATACTCTGGTCGTACATCATCTCGGGGAAGGTCTGCAATGCCTGCCACTGAGCCGTCTGCTCCCATGTGACACTACCTTTACCAATAGGACTATGGAATCCGGTCTGCACCGTGCGGTCGGCTCCGTGGTTGGAAGCCTCGGAATAGCACATATAATGGAAAGAGTGTCCCACCTCGTGAGCCACAGCCTGACCTACAGGCCAGCAGGTGTTGGGACTGAGCCACAGTGCCGGCACCATATAGTCGTAGCCACCGCCATAGCAAGCCCACTCCGTAGTGTGGTTCATGAGAATCATTGCCTTGTATTTCTTGAGATTTGAGTTCTCAGGGTCAACAAATCCCAACTTGTTTATTTCCAAGTCATAGAACTCCTCAGCCTTCTTCAGCAGGTCGTCGATATCCACACGATACTGCGACGGGGCATCCGACGGCAGGGTATTGCCGTAGCCCTTGTCCCAAAGCAGGATGAAGTTGTCGGTTTCGCGGCTGCGGCTCTTCGACCAGGTGTATTTGTTGTCGGGGTCGCTGTCGGCATAGATAAGCGTATCAGTACGGTTTCGCCACTCCTCGGGTATATATACCGACTTTTGGGCGAGAAGGCTGCCCGCAGAGGCGAGCAGCACTGTCATTATAGTTAATAATCTCTTTTTCATGTTATTCAATGTCTATTCCTATTTTTCCATTCCATTTAAGATACCAGTTAGAAGAGTTGTTGAGATCGCACTTGATGAGCGACTTCATCTCACCGACCCTCTGACTGCCACGACGTCCATAAACCCTGTCGGCAAGGTAGGAAGCATCGCCGCGGCGAAGCGCAACGCGCATAAGGTCGTAGAAACGGTAGCCCTCAAAGCTCGTCTCCAATGCATTTTCGTTGATAATAAGGTCTTCTACAGCCCCTATCTGATAATTAATACGTTCGGCACCGCTTAATCCCTCATTATCAGGGAAAATATAATATTGGTTGTTGGCGTTGCAGCTGAATATGTCCTGCAGCTCACTGTAGTTGCCCTCCGAGGGGATTGAGTCGCCGGGAATCATCGTTATCAGCTCACCCGTAGAGTTGAATTCCTCTGACGAGAAGGTGTAAGTGGAATAACCGTCACGAGAGATAGTGAACTTGTCGTCTGACCAATTGATACTGTTGGTGGAAACGGGATAGCTCGAGTTCTGTCCGTTGCGCTTGTTGATATAGTTATAGTAGCATAGCGCGGCATCGCGGTAGTTGCCTGCCCAGAGGTTGAGATCGCCCATAAGCAATGTTATCGGGAAATACATCAGGCGGGTGTCATTGCCGCTCTACAACTGCGGCAACATGCTCACCCGTCTCAGCCCCCGCGGCCGTCCGCAATATCCCAACTACAAGGGCTACGACTTCGACCGCTACATGCACTTCGAGCGCAGGGGCGACCAGCTCTTCGCCCGCACCAGTGCCGACGGCAAGACATGGAGCAACATGCCAGGCTCACCCATAACGGTCAGGGCGGAAAAGCTGAAGGTAGGAGCCTACCAAACCACCTACTCCCAGAACTTCTCATGGGCAAAAATGAGCAACTATGTGATATATACGAAATAAAAAAGTGTCTAAACTTTATATATCTTATCCGTATATCGAAAAAATTATGTAACTTTGCAGCCAAAATCCAAAATGGCTATAATGAAAAAGTTACTTGAACTGTTTAAAAAAGACAAGAAACCCGTAAAAGGGTTGTTGGCAATAGAGTGGGTGGTGATGGGCTACTTGGTTATCACCACCCTCCTTATGTTATTCACATATACCAAGGTGTATAACCCCGGGGAAATGCTTTGGGGCAGGGTGCAGATTATGTTCATGACCGCCGCCCTGTGGGCAGTGTATCGTATGTTGCCCTGCCGTTTCACCCGCCTGTGCCGCATATTGGCACAGATGGCGCTGCTCTCCTGGTGGTATCCCGACACCTACGAGTTCAACCGTATGTTCCCCAATCTCGACCATGTGTTTGCCTCGTGGGAACAAGGGCTTTTCGGTTGTCAGCCTTCGCTGTTGTTCTCGCAATGGCTTTCGTCTCCCGTTTTCAGCGAACTGATGAATCTCGGCTATTGGTCGTATTATCCGATGATAGCCGCCACGGCACTGTATTTCTTTTTCTGGCGATATGAGCAGTTCGACCGTGCCGCATTTATAATCCTCACGTCCTTCTTTATATATTACCTTATATATATAGCAGTGCCGGTGGCTGGCCCGCAGTATTATTATGCAGCTGTCGGCATCGACCAGATATCCCATGGAGTCTTCCCCAATGTCCACGACTGGTTCAACACCCATCAGGAGTGTCTTGCCAATCCCGGATGGCACGACGGACTGTTCCGTCGCCTTGTCACCGATGCACATAATGCCGGTGAGCGCCCCACGGCAGCCTTCCCGAGCAGCCATGTGGGCGTGAGCACAATCCTGATGCTCCTGATATGGACAGCACGCAACCGCCGCCTGCTCTATTTGCTCCTGCCGTTCTATGTGCTTCTCTGCCTCTCCACGGTGTATATCTATGCCCATTATGCCATAGACGTTCTGGGCGGTTGGGTGTCGGCACTGATACTGTTTTTCGGACTGAAGTTCTATTATGATAAAACTAATTAATTTAGAGCCATCCGTTGTCCTTATACCACTTGACAGTGAGGCGCACACCATTGTCAAGGTCGTATTCGGGATGGAAGCCTAACTCGTCCTCGGCGGGAGAGATGTCGCAACGCCAGTTGCGCTGCTTCATGATGTGGTATTTGTCGTTGTTCAGGGCAGTGACCTTTCCAGTCATCCTGCCGACATATTCCCCGCAGAAGGTTATCATGCGCAGTAGCCATATAGGAGCCTTAAGGCGCAACACCCATGGATGACCTAACTCGCGGCAGATGAGGTCGCTGAAGTCGCGGGAACTGTAGTTGCGGCCGTCGCTGAGGAAATACTTGCCACCTATCCTTCCGTTTTCCAATGCCAAGAATATCGCCTGCACCACGTCGAGCACATACACGAAGGTGATGGTCTGCGGCTTGTATCCCGCCGCAAAATCCACATGCTGGCTGATGCTCTTGGCCATCATGAAATAATCTTTCTCGCGAGGACCGTACACTCCGGTAGGCCTGAGCGTGATGCAAGGCAACCCCTTGGCTGTCATCTCGTCGAGATACTTCTCGCTCTCCAACTTGCTGCGTCCGTAATTGGTGTTGGGCCTCGGGGTGTCTGTGTCCTTGATGTCCTTGTGGGGATATTCCTCACGCACATTGCCGAAGACGCTCAGACTGCTGACATATACAAACCTCTTGAGCGGCATGTCCAACTGCAAAAGAGCCTCAACGAGGTTCTTCGTCCCTTGGGTATTCACGCGATAGAAATCATCCGCATTGATACATTTGGTCACGCCAGCGGCATGCACCACATAGTCGAAGCGCAATCCCT
>JALFIX010000131.1 GCA_022775105.1 Prevotella sp.
TATTTAAAATGAAGAGTGAAGCTTTCATTCTTCATTCTTCACTCTTCATTCTTCATTTATTTAGTTAAAGCAGCTCTCTCCGTGCTCATAGATGTCGAGCCCTTCTTCCTCGATTCTCTTATCTACTCTCAGACCTGCAATCTTCTTGATACCGAAGAACAATACGATGCCTGCTACGGCTGCCCATACGTCGATGGCGAGAACACCGAGACACTGTGCTCCGAAGAAACCGAAACCGCCACCGTAGAAAGCACCGCCGTCGAGGGCGAACAAACCGGTCATGATGGTTCCGAAGATACCGCATACACCGTGTACTGAGCTGGCACCAACAGGGTCGTCAATGTGAAGCTTGGTGTCGATGAACTCGATGGAGAACACAAGTATGATACCTGCCAACAGTCCGATGATGGCTGCACCGAGCGGGCTTACGAGGTCGCATCCTGCAGTGATTGCCACAAGTCCGGCGAGCACACCGTTGAGGGTGAGTGAGAATGAAGGCTTACCATACTTTATCCATGATGTGAACATCGTGCCGATACCACCTGCGGCAGCTGCAAGGTTGGTGGTAAGGAACACGTGAGAGATAGCTATACGGTTAACCTCACCTGATGCAGCAAGCTGAGAACCGGGGTTGAATCCGAACCAGCCGAACCACAGGATGAACACACCGAGGGATGCAGCTAAGAGGTTGTGACCTGGGATAGCGCGGCTCTTACCGTCCTTGCCGTACTTGCCGATACGTGGACCGAGGGCTATTGCACCCACGAAAGCCAAGACACCGCCAACACTGTGAACGATAGCCGAACCGGCGAAATCATGGAATGTGGCACCGAAGGTGTCCATCATAAACGAGCCTTCCTCGCCGTTCATAAGCCAGCCGCCTCCCCAAGTCCAGTGACCAGAGATAGGATATATCAGCAGGGATATGAACAATGAATATATACAATACATAGAGAACTTGGTGCGCTCAGCCATTGCACCCGAAACGATGGTGGCGGCAGTGGCGCAGAACACGGTCTGGAAAATCAGGAAACCCTCAACGGGGAGGTCGCTTTCATAGAATGAGATGTCGCCGAAATGAGGCATTCCGATGAATCCCTCACCGTTGCTTCCGAACATGAATCCGAATCCGAGCAACCAGAAGAGGATGGATCCGAACATGAAATCCACGAAGTTCTTGAACAATATGTTGGCAGTGTTCTTGCTGCGGGTAAAACCAGCCTCGCAGAGGGCGAATCCCGGCTGCATAAAGAACACCAACATCGCTGCGAGCAGCATCCATACGGTATCCACAGACAGTGACAAATCTGCCACAGGGTCAGTTGCTAAAAATATACTTGTCATAATAGTATTCCTTTCTCTAAAATTTTGTGCTTTGTAGTGTTGTCCCTCTTTAATCTTTTAATTCTTTAATTTTTTAATCTTTTAATTCTAAAAGACTCACTTCTCCTGCTCCGCATTATAAAGTGCGATGTCGCCTCTCTCGGCAGTCCTGATGCGGACGGCATCCTCGATGGGGATGATGAAGATTCTTCCGTCGCCCACCTCACCGGTGTGAGCAGCCGACTGGATTGCGCTTACTGTCTTCTCTACATTCTTGTCACGTACAACTACATTAACGAGACCGCGCTCGATACAACTCGTATCATACATCACGCCACGGTATATCCTGGCCTGGCGCATCTTGCCCTCTCCACGTACATCATAGTAAGAAAACCACTCGATGTCGGCGGCAAGCAGTGCTTCCTTTACATCCTCGAACTTGGTCTTGCGGATGATAGCTTCAATCTTTTTCATGTTTAACTCTCCTAATTTTTAATTCGTAAATCTGACATTTTGTTATCTTTCGGGTGCAAAATTACTACATTTTGTCAGAATATGCAAGTATTTTTAATCATAACGACAAACAAATTCGTTCTTTCTTATCTTTTGTCTATAATTGTACGCTTATAACTTACGATTTGTTATTCGCAGCCGCTTGTTAGTGACAAATTGATATTTTAACATAAAAGTTTCGTGGAAAAGTACTGAAAACTATTGCAAATTCTAACAAATTGTTGTAACTTTGCACCCGAAAGATAACAAAAGAGTATTCAAACAAGAAAAAGAATAGCAAAATGACAAAGACAGTGAAGTTCACAAAGATGCACGGAGCCGGTAATGATTATATATATGTAAATACATTATTATATAATATAGACGATCCGTCGAAGGCTGCGATACAGTGGAGCGCACCCCACACAGGCATCGGCAGTGACGGTCTGGTTCTCATAGGTGACGCGAAGATACCCGAGGCTGACTACTCGATGCGTATCTTCAATGCCGACGGAAGCGAAGCGATGATGTGCGGAAACGCCTCGCGCTGCATAGGCAAATACCTGTATGAAAAAGGTATAACCGACAAGACTGAGATTCGTCTCCTGACCCTGTCGGGAATAAAGATACTTAATCTCCATCTCGACCCTTCGGGAAAGACAGTGGAGAGCGTCACGGTTGACATGCTTGCCCCCGTGACATCCAACAAGGCACAGCTTGCCTCCGAGGACGGTACGATGACCGAAGGACTGGTGGAAGCCGATGACAAGGAGTTCAGAGGAACATTCGTGTCGATGGGTAATCCCCATTTCGTGATTTTCGTTGACGATATCAATGAGATCGATGTGGCACGATACGGAAAAATATTGGAATACGACCCGCTCTTCCCCGAGCGATGCAACATCGAGTTTGCACAGGTGCTTCCCTCAGGCGGCATACGCACGAGGGTTTGGGAGAGAGGCAGTGGAATCACGATGGCATGCGGCACCGGAGCATGCGCCACGGCGGTTGCAGCTGCAATCACAGGCAGGACAGGCCGAAAGAGTGACATCGTGATGGACGGAGGCACACTCCACATCGAATGGAGCGAACAAGACGGACATGTTTATATGACAGGTCCTGCGGCTTTCGCATTCGAGGGCGAGGTGACAATATAAGTCCTCCACTTTTGGAGAAGGGAAGTTAACTCCCAATAATAAAGGCAAAACTTCAACAATCATATTAAAAAAGAAAAAAAGAATATTATGGCATTAGTAAATGAACATTTCCTGAAACTGCCGAACAACTACTTGTTCGCAGACATTGCAAAGAAAGTGAACGCCTTCAAGGTGTCACATCCCAAGGCTGACGTAATCAGTCTCGGTATAGGCGACGTGACCCAACCGCTCTGTCCCGCAGTGCTCGAAGCCATGCACAAGGCGGTGGATGAGATGGCAAGTAAGGACACGTTCCGCGGATATGGTCCTGAGCAGGGTTATCAGTTCCTGCGCGAAGCTATCGTCAAGAACGACTTCGTGGCTCGCGGCATACATCTCGACCCAAGCGAGATTTTCGTCAACGACGGTGCGAAGAGCGACACCGGCAACTTCCAGGAACTTGTGAGATGGGACAACAGCATCGGAGTGACCGACCCAATCTATCCCGTGTATATCGACTCAAACGTGATGATCGGACGTGCCGGCGAGTTGGATGAGGACGGTAAGTGGAGCAATGTAACATACATGCCTTGCACTGCCGAGAACGGATTTAATCCCGAACTTCCCGACAAGCGTGTGGATGTCATCTATCTCTGCTATCCCAACAACCCCACGGGTACGGTGATTACCCGCGACGAACTGCGCAAGTGGGTGAACTATGCCATAAAGAACGATGCGCTCATCTTCTACGATGCAGCCTATGAGGCTTATATCCAGGACGAGGACATACCTCATTCAATATATGAGATAAAGGGAGCAAGAAAGGTGGCTGTGGAATTCCATAGTTTCTCGAAGACGGCAGGATTCACGGGTATTAGATGCGGATATACCGTTGTGCCCAAGGAACTGACCGTGGCAACACTCAAGGGCGAGCGCATTCCGCTCAACCACCTGTGGTATCGCCGCCAGTGCACCAAGTTCAACGGAACGAGCTATATCAGCCAGCGTGCAGCCGAGGCAATCTACACTCCCGAAGGCAAGGAGCAAGTTAAAGCCACAATTGACTATTATATGAACAATGCCCGCACGATGTACAACACCCTCACCGAACTCGGACTTGAGGTGTATGGCGGACGCAACGCTCCATATATTTGGGTCAAGACCCCGAACGACATGAGCAGCTGGAAGTTCTTCGAGCAGATGCTCTACGAGGCACACGTGGTTTGTACGCCTGGAGTTGGCTTCGGTCCCAGTGGCGAGGGATATATCCGCCTCACCGCCTTCGGCGATGCCGACGACTGCAAGGAAGCAATGGAAAGACTGAAGAAATGGCTGTCTTGAAAATGAAGAATGAAAAATGAAGAATGAAGAATGGCTGCGCATTATAAATAAAGGATAATAATAATACAAACATTATTGGATAATAATAATACAAACACAATTTTTTTTAAAGAAAGGGAAAGATTATGAAGAATGTAAAAAGATTGGCTCTTGCGGCTATGATGATGATTGCAGGAGCGTCAGTGATGACAGCACAGGACAATGTTGAGGCAACAGTTTCAGCAGACGTGGTTAACCAGTACATCTGGCGTGGTACAGATTGCGGAAATGCAGCTTTCCAGCCTACATTGGGAGTGAGCTACAAAGGGCTTTCGCTCACGGGATGGGGTAGTACCGGAATAGTCAACACAGACGACACCAAGGAGTTTGACCTCACTCTTGCCTACAGCACAGGAGGATTCAACATCGGAATCACCGATTATTGGTTCTCGGCAGGTGCCGATCCCGAGGGACGCTATTTCAAGTATGATGCCCACTCTACAAACCATGTGTTTGAAGCTAACATCGGTTATGATTTCGGAGCATTCTCACTGCAGTGGTTCACCAATTTCTCAGGCAATGACTACAAGGCCGACGGCAAGAGAGCATATTCTTCATACGTTGAGCTGAATGCACCTTTCAAGTTGGGCGGTCTCGATTGGGATGCCACTGTGGGTGCAGTTCCTTTTGAGGATTCTGGTGTATATGGTGGATGCAGCAAGTTTGCAGTGACAAATGTTTCGCTTAAGGCCACTAAGGAGTTGAAGATCACCGAATCTTTCTCACTGCCGGTATTCGCACAGGTTGTAGGCAATCCCCACGACCAGAAGGCATATCTCGTATGTGGATTCACACTCATTCCATAAAGAGTAATATTTTTTAACCACAGAGATAAAGAGATAAAGAGTAATATCATTATAAAGAGTTTTAATGCTAAAGCATTTAGAGTTAATAGAGAGATCCGCATCATTTAAGTCGAATGGAAACTCTGTTTCTCCGTCGCTTGCGACCAACTACATAATCAAAAAATCTCTTAAACTCTTTACCTCTGTGGTTCAAAAAAATAATATAGATAAAAGTAAAAATATTAATATATAAAACTTTCAAAACAATGGCAAATTTAAGATTTCAGGTTGTAGAGGAGGCATTCAAGAAGAGCCCCCTCGCCGTAGAGGCTCCGAAAGAGCGCCCTTACGAGTATTTTGGTAAGTATGTCTTCAACCGTGAGAAGATGTACAAGTATCTCCCGAAGGATGTTTATGAAAAGCTCGTTGACGTTATCGACAATGGTGCACGTCTCGACCGTTCCATCGCCGATGCAGTTGCTGCAGGTATCAAGCAGTGGGCTGTGGAGAATGGCGTCACACACTATACCCACTGGTTCCAGCCCCTTACCGAGGGTACTGCCGAGAAGCACGACTCATTCATCGAGCATGACTTCAAGGGCGGTATGGTAGAGGAGTTCAGCGGCAAGCTGCTCGTTCAGCAGGAGCCTGACGCCTCTTCGTTCCCCTCCGGTGGTATCCGCAACACTTTCGAGGCCCGCGGTTATTCAGCCTGGGATCCAACATCGCCAGTGTTTATCATCGACGATACAC
This sequence comes from Prevotella sp., assembly GCA_022775105.1. GTDB lineage: Bacteria > Bacteroidota > Bacteroidia > Bacteroidales > Bacteroidaceae > Prevotella. Next base: position 5,870 of record JALFIX010000131.1, read on the forward strand.
TCTGTATCCCAACCATTTTCATCTCTTATACAGGTGAGGCCCTTGACTACAAGGCACCTCTGCTCCGCACTCTCCATGCAGTGAACGTGGCTGCAACAGATGTCTGCAAGTATTTCTACGACGATGTCAAGAAGGTGCAGAGCAACCTCGGTTGGGAGCAGGAGTACTTCCTCGTTGACGAGGGTCTCTATTCTACACGTCCCGACCTCCTGCTGACAGGCCGCACCCTGATGGGTCACGACTCTGCCAAGAACCAGCAGATGGAAGACCACTATTTCGGAACTATTCCAGATCGTGTACAGGCCTTCATGAAGGATCTTGAGATTCGTGCCCTCGAACTCGGTATTCCTTGCAAGACCCGCCACAATGAGGTTGCCCCCAACCAGTTTGAGCTTGCTCCTATCTTCGAGGAGACTAACCTCGCCGTCGATCACAACATGCTTCTCATGTCACTGATGAAGAAGGTGGCACGCAAGCACGGATTCCGCGCACTGCTCCACGAGAAGCCATTCGCAGGTATCAACGGTTCGGGTAAGCACAACAACTGGAGTCTCTCTACCGACACTGGCGTTCTGCTCCACGCTCCCGGCAAGACTCCTCAGGACAACCTCCGTTTCGTCACCTTCATCGTCGAGACCTTGATGGGTGTTTATCGTCACAACGGTTTGCTCAAGGCTTCTATCATGAGTGCCACAAATGCTCACCGATTAGGTGCCAACGAGGCACCTCCCGCAATCATCTCGTCGTTCCTCGGCAAGCAGCTCACCGAACTGCTCGACCACATCGAGGCTTCGGATACAGACGAACTCTTTGCAATGGCAGGCAAGCAGGGCTACAAGATGGATATCCCCGAGATTCCCGAGTTGCTCATCGACAACACCGACCGCAACCGTACATCTCCGTTCGCCTTCACTGGAAACCGTTTCGAGTTCCGTGCCGTAGGTTCAGAGGCCAACTGTGCATCTGCCATGACTGCCCTCAACGCCGCTGTTGCTGAGGCTCTCGTTGACTTCAAGGCTCGTGTTGACGCCGAAATCGCTGGCGGTAAGGACAAGACAAAGGCTATCATTGACGTTCTCCGCGAGGATATCAAGACCTGCAAGCCTATCCGTTTCGACGGCAACGGTTATAGCGACGAGTGGGTTGAGGAGGCTACAAAGCGCGGTCTCGACGTTGACAAGAGCTGCCCGGTTATCTTCGAGCGTTATCTCGACGAGTCAAGTGTCAAGATGTTCGAGAGTCTTGGCATCATGTCGAAGAAGGAACTTGAGGCCCGCAACGAGGTTAAGTGGGAGACCTACACCAAGAAGATTCAGATTGAGGCACGCGTGATGGGCGACCTCTCAATGAACCATATCATCCCAATCGCCACCCACTATCAGTCGATGCTCGTTAAGAACGTGCAGAACATGCGCAGCATCTATCCTGTGGAGAAGGCCGACAAGCTCTCTGAGCGCAACTTCAAGCTCATTGAGGAAATCGCCGAGCGCACTCAGACCATCGAGCGTGGTGTGGAGGAACTCATCAACGCACGCAAGGTGGCAAACAAGATCGAGAGTGAGCACGACAAGGCTATCGCATATCATGACACAGTAGCTCCGAAGATGGAGGAAATCCGTTATCAGATTGACAAGCTCGAGCTTATCGTCGAGGATGACCTCTGGACACTGCCGAAGTATCGTGAACTGCTGTTCATTAGATAATATTATGGTATTACACGCAGACAATCTATTTCTTTTTTTGGTTGTTTGAAGTTTGCGGCGGGGAATGGTTGTGAAACTGTTTCCCGCTTTTTTGTGCCATTAATGATACTTTTTTATCAAATATTGGTGTTTTCCCCGAAAAACCTTTGTCAAATGAAAAAAAAGATGTAACTTTGCGCAGAAATAATCCCTAAGTATGAACAAGTATATAATTACATTATTTATTTTAGTGTCCTGCCTGCCCTCAATGGCACAGGACAAGGTACAGCGACTTTTGGGAGCTGACATATCCATGCTCCCAAGATATGAAGAAAAAGGCACAGTCTTCCGCGATGCCGACGGAAACGCTGTCTCTGCCTTGCGCTTTTTCAAGGAGAGCGGGTGGAATGCCGCCCGTGTGCGACTGTTTGTCAATCCCGACAAGGCTCCCGAACAGGGCAAGGGCGAGGGGGTATGCCAGGATATTCCTTACGTCGCCAAGTTCGGCAGGCAGATAAAGGATGCCGGACTCCAGTTTATGCTCGACTTCCACTACTCCGACACGTGGGCTGACCCGGGTAAGCAGTTCATCCCTGCCGACTGGACCGACCACTCGGTGGATGCCCTTTGCAACCAAGTGTATAACCACACCGTCGAGGCTCTCAAGGCGATGAAAAAAGCTGGAGCAGAACCCGAACTTATTCAGGTTGGCAACGAGATTACCAATGGAATGCTCTGGCCCGTAGGCAAAATCAATCATAACGACGAGGACGACTGGTCTGTTCTCTGTCGCATGATTGCCAGCGGCACCAAGGCTTGTCGCGAGCAGTGTCCTAAGGCACGCATCATCATCCATACCGAGAAGGCAGGCGACTGGGACATCACGAAACGTTTTTATGAAGAACTGAAAAACCACGGCAACGACTATGACATCATCGGACTGAGCTATTATCCCATGTGGCACCGCAACGTGGGAGTGCTTTCTGCTACTCTCGACTCTCTTCAGGCTTTCTTCCCCGAGAAAGAGGTCATGATAGTGGAGACTGCCGCCTACTATTCCCACGACAATGACAAGTGGTCAAAGCCCGACACCTACTCCGAGTTTTATCCCATCACCTCCGACGGACAGACGATGTTCACCAAGGAACTCGTTGCTGAGTTGCGTCGCCATTCTAATGTCACTGGTCTTTTCTGGTGGTTTGCCGAGGAGAACGCCTCTGGCGGAGATGTCACCAAGGGATGGATAAACCGTGGTCTGTTTGACAACCACACAGGTCGCGCCCTGCCCGCATTTTATGAATTCAATAAATATCTGAAACAATGAGAAAGACCTTATTATTGATTGTTGCGGCAATGATTAGCATTGCCACATTCGCGAAAAAAGACACTCCCGTGAGCCAGTGGGGACAGTTGCAGGTTAAGGGCGCGCAGTTGTGCGACCAGAACGGTAAACCGCTCGTGCTGCGTGGAGCCAGTTTGGGATGGCACAACCTCTGGCCACGTTTATATAACCCAGGAGCAGTGAAATGGCTTGCCGAGGATTGGAACGCCACGGTAATACGTGCAGCCATGGGCATAATGATTGAGGACAACTATCTTGAGAATCCGCAGTTTGCCCTCCAGTGCATCGAACCCGTTGTCAAGGCTGCCATCAGGCAGGGCGTGTATGTCATCATCGACTGGCATTCACATAACCTCCTGAAAGATGAGGCTGTGAAGTTCTTCGGCGAGATGGCACAGACATACGGCAACTGTCCCAACGTGATCTATGAGATATACAACGAACCCGTTGAGGATTCCTGGGATTCGCTCAAGGATTATGCCTCTGCAGTCATTGGCGAGATACGTAAGTACGACCCCGACAATGTCGTTCTCGTGGGTTGTCCGCATTGGGACCAGGACATTCATCTTGTGGCAGAGAGTCCGCTGAAGGGTTTCGACAACGTGATGTACACTGTCCATTTCTATGCAGCCACCCATAAGCAGTATCTGCGCGACCGTGTTGAGGCAGCCGTGTCCAAGGGCATTCCCGTCTTCATCTCCGAGTGTGCGTCAATGGATGCCTCAGGTGACGGCAAAATCGATGAGGGCGAGTGGGACGCATGGATTCAGATGATGGAGAAGAACAAGATAAGTTGGGTGTGCTGGTCGGTGAGCGACAAGAACGAGACCTGCTCCATGCTCCTTCCCCGTGCCAAGGCAACAGGAGGCTGGACCGTTGACCTCATCAAGCCTTGGGGCAAGATCGTAAGGCGCGACCTTCAGAAGTATAATAAGTAAGTTGACGAGTAAACGAGTTGACAAGTTGACGAGTTGATAGCAAATCGCATAAGAGTTGCATTACTAATAACTTGTCAACTTGTCAACTTGTCAACTTAAATATGCGCAATCGATTGCGCAGCCATAATCGTATTATTAACAACCATTTAACGTCATTCTCCATGGATTTTTACTACTTTTGCGCAAAATAACAATAAGTAAAAATCCTAAAGATGAAGAAATTATTTACACTTGTCGCCGTCTTGCTCTCATCAGCGGCAATGATGGCTCAGGGCTGGCCCGCCGACTATAAGGGCGTTATGTTGCAAGGGTTTGCATGGGATTCCTATGCAGAGTCGCAGTGGCCTGTACTCGAAGAACAGGCCGACGAAATATCTGAATATTTCAATCTCATTTGGGTGCCAAACTCTGCTTATGCAGGCAGTATGTCAATGAACATGGGCTATCACCCTATTTATTGGTTTAAGCAGGACTGCGCCTTCGGTACAGAGGCTCAGCTCCGTTCGATGATTAAGACCTACAAGGACAAGGGCGTGGGATTCATCGCCGACGTTGTAATCAATCACCGCAACGGCGTTGGTGCAGGTGGCTCTTGGGTGGATTTCCCTGCCGAAACCTATAAGGGCAAGACCTATCAGCTTGGACTCGCTGACATCTGCGCCAACGACGAGTGCGCAAAGAGCGGATATAAGCCTACAGGAGCCAACGACACAGGCGAGCCATGGGACGGAGCGCGCGACCTCGACCACACCTCCGCCAATGTCCAGAAGAACGTGAAGGCATATCTCGACTTCCTCAAGAACGACATCGGTTATGAGGGGTTCCGCTATGACTTTGTCAAGGGATATGCGCCCAAATATAATGGCATTTACAATGCAGATGCCAAGATTGAGTATTCAGTCGGCGAGTATTGGGATGGCAACGTGACATTGGTGAAGAACTGGATTAACGGCACCAAGGTGGATGGCGTAATCCAGAGTGCCGCCTTCGACTTCCCCCTGAAGTATTACATCAACGATGCCATCGGCAAGGGACAGTGGACCCGTCTCACCGGCAGCAGTCTTGCCTCCGACGCCACATACAAGCGTTATTCCGTAACATTCGTTGACAACCACGATTCATATCGCGATAACAATAAGTGTCCCGCCAATCTTGAGGCAGCCAATGCCTATATCCTCACGATGCCAGGAACTCCGTGCGTATTCCTCAACCACTGGAAGGCATACAAGACCGCCATCAAGAAGATGATACTCATCCGCCGACTCGCTGGCATTTCCAATACAAGCCTTATCGCGGGAACTAAGACCTACTCAGCCGGATATCATGTCAAGGTGAAGGGAGCCAATGCCTCGGTGATGTGTTTGCTTGGCAATACCAGTGGTATTGTGCTCGACGGATATAAATTAGCTCTTGAGGGCAGTAACTATAAGATATATGTTGAGAACAGTCTCGACATATCTTCCCTTGATGATGTGAAGGAGGAGGAAACGGAAAAATTTGTGATGCCCGACTGCTGCACTCCTGAGGAGGGCAAGATGTATGCCTTCTTCGAGGTTCCCTCATATTGGAATACGTCCAATGGCATATATTGTTGGTGCTGGAATAACAGCAAGAATTTCACGGGTGGCTCTTGGCCAGGAGTATTGTGCACCAAGGTAGGCACCACTGACAAGGGCAATGAGATATGGAAGTGGGTAGGTCCGGCTTCCACTGATGGCACTCCCACCGGCATCATTTTCTCAGCCAAAGGCTCTCCCCAGACTGCCGACCTGGATTATCACGTGGGAGGATATTATGATAATGTGACTGGTTTCCTCGGCGACATGTCAACATCTGGCATAGATGGTGTGAGGATTGACTCTTCCGAAGGCAATTCTCCCGTAAGAGTGTTTACGCTAACAGGTGTGGAACTCCGCAATTACGCTCCCGGCACAAAAACATCTGATGCCGTCCGTGGATTGCCCTCGGGAATGTACATTGTCGGAAAACGCAAGGTTGCAGTCAATCAGTAAGTTAAGAATAATGTGTGCGCAATCGTTTGCGCACACAAAATTGCAGAAATTTGCATAAAACTATTGCGTAGATAAAAGAAATGTCGTACCTTTGCATCGTCAAAAGACAAGAAGTCAAAATTCATAATGACAAGAAGTCATTGAGACAACGATATAGAAAGGTAGTTTTAGTTTCTTTAGATTTATAGGTTAGTTAGTTTTTGGTTAGAATTAGTTTTGGTAATTAGATTGGTTTTTAGGTAACACAAACAGAAAAGTAGTGAGTTAGTTTTTTAGAGTTGAAAAAGGGACCTGCTGTGGTAGCAGGTCCCTTTTCGCTGTATTACCGCAGCTTGGGCTTAAGTTCGTCGGGGGAGTCGTTGGTGAACATATCCACCTCGCCGGCTACCTTGGTGAAGAGGTCGGAGATGAGGGTGGGGGATATGGTCCATTGGGGACGGAAGGCGTCTGATTGCATGTAGCGGAGGATGGAGTGAAGCATCTGACGCGCCACATGTCGGTGGGCGAGGTCGGACGTGAGGTCCATTGTAGTCATCATGAGCCGTCCCTTGCCTACGTTTGCCTCGATGAGCATGCCGATTTTTCTCGACACAAACCATGTGTCGATGCTCTGCACCAAGGGCTGGAAGTCGAGGGGGAAGTTGGTCAGCTGCATCACCTGAGCCTTGTTTACCAGTTCCCACCACTGCAAGTCGCTGTGATAGTCTGTCGGGAAATCACTGAATACGGGATGCCCTGACTCAACGAAGATACCCGTGGTGTGGGGAGGACGCATCTTAAACCATGAGGTATTCCAGAACACGGGTGTGAAGTTCTGCTTCACCTCCTTGCCATAGCTCACCTTGCCCGCGGCAAGGATAAGCACCTTGCCGCCGTTGTCCAACACCTTCTGTACCTTGGCGTTGAGGGTGTCTGTGATATATATGCCGTTCCATACTTGGTCTTTCGTCTTTTCGGGTATGTCGCAAGACTTGGTGTCATACACCCAGAAGTCCCAGTGGTTGCGCGCTTCTGTTCCTGGAATGCTCACTGTGAGTGTGTATTTGTCAGCCTTGGCAATGCCTGACAATGCTACGGAGATGTTGCCCAACGGTATGTTCTGCCCTATTGGGAGATTGCGCACGTCGAAGTCGCCTTCTGCCAATGAACTGCCGCCACAGGTTATTTCCCAATGAGCCTTGGCATTGGGTATTTCCTTGTCGGAAAACTGCGAGAGGCTTATTTCGGCATTGAAGGTCTCGTCGGTGGTGTAGGTGAACTTGCCGAACTTTGCCAACGGTACAATCGGCGAACAAAACTCGCGGAACTCGGGGGCGGAGATATATCCCTTGTCTCCATAGAAAACATCGGTGAGTCCTACCAATGCCGAACCCTGACCGCTATAGTCGTTGAGGGCGAGGAGTTGGAATCCTGCATATTGTGGAGTCCTCAGATGACGCTCCAGCTCATATTTATAGCATAGGGACTGTAGTTTTCCTGATGCCATGAGGAAATCCCTGCTGCGGCTTTCCATTCCGTTGGCTTTCAGCAAGTCGCGGAATATCTCGAAGTTGCGCGCCTTGTTCACGCCCTTGTATTTGCCAATCTCCGAGAAGTTGGGGAATGCGCACCACTGCCCGGTCTCGTGACTCACGAAGGGGATGGTGATGGGTGTTCCTGGCATGTCCTTACCTTTATATATAGATATGTTGTCGCTGAAGTCAGCCTCTGATTCCGGATGGCTCTTGTTCCACGAACTAAGTCCGCGTGCTCCTGCCTTCACGGCAAACTCGGTCTTGGGTTGCCATGCCCATCCTCCGCCTACGGAGAATCCTGCATACAGATGTCGCGGGTCAAACTCCTGCATCACGGGCATCATTTCGTTGCACCATTTCACCCAGTTGCCGGCTGGTTCGTTGCCGAAGGCGAAGAAGGCGAAAGAGGGATGGTTGCCATATTCGTCGGCTATCCTCTTGCTCTCGCTGATGAGATAGTCGTCGATAAATTCGCCCCTGCCCAACTTCACGCCGTGGTTGGGCCATGAAGGGCCTTCGGGTTGGATATAAATGCCGGTGAGGTCGGCGGCAAGGAATGCCGCTTCGGGAGGACAGTAGGAGTGGAATCTGACGTGGTTGAGTCCCCATTTCTTGCATGTCTCGAATATTGCTCGCCATGATTCGAGGTCGGTTGGGGGATAACCGGTGTTGGGAAAACAGCAGCTCTCCACCGTCCCGCGGAGTATGGTCTGCCTGCCGTTCACGTAGAACATCTTGTCGCGTATCTCCATCTTCCTCATGCCGAACACCGTTTCGCCGTGTGCCTTACCGTTCTTGGTCTTCACATCAACGTTAAGGCGGTATAACTGTGGATTGAACTCGTCCCAAAGCAACATGCCGTCGCCCATGTCGAGACTCAGGACAAGAGTCTTTCGGTCGCCCTTGACAAGTCGCGCCGCAACCGGAGCAATGCTGACGGAGTGACGTTTGTCGGTGTTGAACGACTCGCATCCCACGCTCACCGTAGCATCCTCGTTCTTGTCAAATGAGTTGAGCACAAGGCGCACTGTCACTTTCCTCGCATCCACGTCGGGATAAACCTTGATGCTGTCAATATATGTTATGGGCTGCAGCTCGATTTTTCCCACGATGCCGTTCCAGTTGCCCTGGGTTTGGTCGGTGATGGAGTGGGAGTCTTGTCCGACGTTAGCCACCTGTGGGTCGTTGTCGATACATACGGCAATGGTGTTTTCACCTGTCTTCAGTGCATCGGCAATGTCATATACATGAGGAACGGAAAGGGAGTTCTCCGAACCGATTCTCTTGCCGTTCACCCATAGTGTTGAGGCTATGTGGGGTCTTTCCATGAAGAGGCGGAAGCGGCGTTTGTCGCCCTTGGGGATGTTCACGGTAGTCTTATACCATGCCTTGCCCGTGTAGTGCTTGTCGGGAGTGAGGAAGAAAGGCAGTTTCATGTCCTTTCCCGCCTTGCGGTAAGGCTCCATAAACGGGTTGTGGTAGTAGCTTGAGTCGTAGATGGCGCCCGTCCACCGGGTGTTGACGCTGATGTCGTCGCCCTTCATGCGTTGGGGCATGGAGGCGGGCAGTTTGATCTCATCGTCGAAGGTGAATTCGGGCATATACCACTTTTCCTTTTCTCCCGCATCGTTGCGGTCGATTCTGAATTTCCATGTTCCGGCAAGGTTTATCCTGGAATTATCCTCCACAGGTTTGCCGTTGGCATGCAACATCATAAACATTGCGCATAAGGTGAAAAATGTCTTAAATCTCATAATACAAATACACTTGGTTGTTCAATTTGGCTGCAAAAATAGCAAATTTGTCGTAATCAGTACTTATATTTTTGTCATAGCGTATGTATTTTCTGATAAAAGTTTGGAAATATCGGTGAAAAACACTAACTTTGCATCGAAATAACGTAATAAATACAATCTTATATTGGATACTATGAATGAAAACAAACGCAAAGTGGCTTTAGTATGTCCGACGGATGACCACACCAAGGAGGTTATGCTGAGGGCGATGGACAACGACGTGGCTGAGTTTGAATGTTTCTATGGTGACGATGCCAGTGTCAGGGCGGTGGAGTGTGTGCGCTCGGGTGGTGCCGGCGTGCTCATGAAGGGGGCGGTTAACACCGACGTGCTGTTGCGTGCAGCTCTCGACAAGGAGCACGGCATATTGCAGAAGGGGCGCGTGATGACGCATATCGCCGTGGCAAGCATACCCGGTTGGGAGCGTCCGCTGATATTCTCCGATGCCGCCGTGGTGCCACGTCCCGATGTCGAACAGATGGATGCCATCGTGAGATATACAGTTGAGGCAGCACGGAATCTCGGCATAGCCACACCTAAGTTGGCACTCACCAATTTCACCGAGAAGGAAAACCCGAAATTCCCGCAGACTGCCGTTTATCAGGAGATAAGACGCAGGGCAGGGGAGGGGAGATATGGTTCTGTCGAAGTAGGAGGCCCGATGGACGTGAAGAGCGCCCTCGACTCTGAAAGCGGAAGCATCAAGGGCATCGCCTCGCCAGTAGTGGGCAATGCCGACATTCTCATATTCCCGAATATCGAGGCGGGGAACACCTTCTACAAGACCCTCACTCTCTTCGCCCATGCCACCATCGCGGGATGGCTCGCTGGAACGGAGGTGCCCGTGGTGGTAACATCGCGTGCCGACAGTGTGGAGTCGAAATACTATAGTCTTATCACTGCACTAAAAATGACAAAACAATGAAAACGCTTATCATAAATCCCGGTTCCACATCCACCAAACTTGCAATATACGATGATATGAAACCCGTATGGATGTCGGGAGCACATCATCATGCCAAGGAATTGGCGCAATTCCATTCGGCTCTCGAACAATATGACTTCCGTATGGCTTTCATACGCAAGAAACTGCAGGAGGGAGAGATTGAAATGAAGTTCGACGCCATCATGGGGCGTGGAGGATTGCTCAAGCCGCTTGAGGGCGGAGTGTATATCGTCAACGAGAAGATGAAGGAGGAACTGCTGCGCAACGAGAGTGACCATGTGTGCAATCTCGGGGCATTGCTTGCCGACGAACTTGCCCGCGAGTGCGGATGCAAGGCTTATATCGCCGACCCTGGAGTAGTGGATGAGTTGCAGGATGTGGCACGATATACAGGTATTCCGCAGATAACGCGCCGTTCGCTGTTCCATGCCCTCAACAGCAAGGCTGTGTCTCGAAAATATGCAGCATCGCTCGGACGCAAATACGAGGACATGAGGATTATCGTGGCTCATCTCGGTGGCGGCATCTCGGTAAGTGCCCACAGATACGGCAGGGTGATTGACGTCAACAACGCCCTCGACGGTGAGGGTCCTTTCTCCACTGAGCGTGCAGGAACAGTGCCTTCTGGCGAGTTGATAAAGCTCTGCTTCAGCGGGAAATACACCCAGGACCAGATTCGCAAGATGATTCACGGCAAGGGAGGTCTGACGGCATATCTCGGCACCAACGACATGATTGCCATCTCGCGATGGGCGGAGGACGGCGAGGAGCCTGCGCGTTCGGTTCTCGACGCGATGCTATACACTGTGGCCAAGCAGATTGGCGCGATGTATGTGGCGTTGGATGGTGAGGTGGATGCCATCATCCTCACCGGTGGCATTGCCCACAGCGAGTACTGCACGGCGGAGTTGATACGCCGGACGAAATATCTCGCTCCCATCACGGTGATGCCCGGTGAGAACGAGATAGAGTCGTTGGCATACAATGCCTATTGCCTGCTGAACGGAAAAATCGAGGCGAAAGAATATTTTTAGTTGAAGTTTCTGAAGTAAAAAACTGTGCGGATGC
>JALFIX010000140.1 GCA_022775105.1 Prevotella sp.
GGCAGTGCCAAGCCGCTCTCCCGGTGTACATGGAACATGCTTGCCTCATATGCCATTGGCCGATGGCAAGCGCGCGCATTCTACAAGAGTGACTTCCGTGTGCCTACTCTCAACGACCTCTACTATACGCTCGTGGGCAACCGTAATCTTAAACCTGAATACACGAAGCAGCTGGATCTGGGGATAACCTACCAGGACAACATCCTCAACATCCAGCTCGACGGCTATTACAACCGTATAGAGGACCGCATCGTGTGCCTTCCCCTTAAAGGCTCCTACCAATGGACGATGCTCAACTACGGCTATACCCGATGCCTCGGCGTGGACCTCTCGGTCAATGCGCATTACAAGAACCACTCCCTCCTGCTGACCGGCACCTTCCAGGACGACCGCAACCGCACCGACCCAACAGAGGATGCGTATAACGACTTCATAGCCTATTCGCCCCGGTGGTCGTTCACGGCTGTCTATACCTTTACGTACAAGGGGCTGACAGCCTCGCTTTCCCACATGTTTGTCGACAAGCGTTACTGGACAGCAGAGAATGCCATCGACGATCCGCTCACGGCATATAACTGCACCGATGTCAAGGTAGGCTATCGCTTTGCCCCAAAAGCATGGCAGGGGCATAGTTTGACAGCCGAGGCAGAATGTCAAGACCTCTTCGATGTGAGATACGAGATGATTCAGCGATGGCCAATGCCAGGCAGGCGTTTCGGCATAACGATAAAATATACACTATAATAAATATATATAACGATGAAGAAGTTTTTACTGTTTATGCTGCCTTTGATGCTCCTTGCGTCCTGCAGTTCAGACGATGCTCCAGACAATGAGACACCTGTCATCGACCCAGTGCTGACGGGTGAAGACCTGATTGTCTGTAACGAGGGCAACTGGCAGTCGGACAACGGACAGCTGTCCTACTACAACGCTGCAACGGGAGAACTGACCAACCAGTGGTTCCGCTCCACCAACGGCACGAAACTGGGCGACACTCCAAACGACATCCTCCAGGTGAACGACACGCTGATAGCCATTGCCGTCAACTGGTCGAACATAATCCAGTACATCCACCCCGACGGCACGGCATGTGGCGCCACAGAGAACGTGCCCAACAACCGCCGCATGTGTTCAGACGGAACGTTTCTCTACATCACAAGCTATGCCCACAAGTGTGGCGACAAGACTTTCGAGAAAGGCTATGTGGCAAAGATAGACATCAGGACAAAGGAGGTGGTGGCAACGTGTGAGGTGGGTTGGGAACCCGAAGCCGTCAAACTCTATGACGGGCGGCTATATGTATGCAACACGGGAGGGTACGCCTTCTCGGAGAATCATGAGTATGAGACGACGATAGAGGTGGTAGATGCCAAGACGATGCAGTCTCTCAGGAAGATTGACACGGGCTGTATCAACCTCTATGGTGAAGCCTCACAGGCAGGGCAGTATCTCTGCATCAACTCCTGCGGCGACTACTACAGTGTGAAGCCCCACACCATCGTCTTTGACTGCAAGACGGAGACATTCCGCACATACGACTTCCCCTGTACCTACAATACCACCGACGGGGAGAAATTCTACACCGTAGGGTCAGAATTCTCTTATGATACAGGAGAATACATCTATTATCTGAAGACCATCAACCCAACGGACGGCACCGTGACCGACGGAATATTATGCGATGCCATCACGGAGAAACTCCGTTCGCTGGTGTCACCCTACGAAATATACATGTCACCATATACGGGAAATATCTATTTCACCGATGCCAAGAGTTATGCCACGGCTGGCTACCTCTATGGCTACAGACCTGACGGCACGCCTGTGTTTGCCGAGCAGAAAGTATATATCAATCCTGCACACATCATTGCATTGCCAAAATATGAGTAAATAAATGAAAAACAAAATTTTCCTTACCATGTCATTCCTGCTCATGAGTCTTGGGCTGACGGCGCAGACACAGACGGTCACTGTCGTTGAACTGCATCCCGCACCGGGGCAGTTTGTCAACACACTGCCTGTGGCAAGCGAGAGTGTGAAGCTGCCGACCTTTGATGATGGCATCGAGGT
>JALFIX010000156.1 GCA_022775105.1 Prevotella sp.
CGCAGTGAACAACCTCGACGGCAAGCGTCCGGGCGTGGCGCTGCTGCCCGAGGTGGAGGAGAAGGAGGGGGAGAGGAGTATCAGGGCGCATCTGCTGAGGAGGGTGTTTGCGACTGTCCACTTGCAGCCGCAAGGCATTGGCAGCGTGGGCATAGCGGATGCTCATCCCCTTTTTTGTTCTGCCATTGCCATCAGCTACTCCCAGCACGGCATTCAGATTGGCATCGGGCCTAACATCAATATCTGCCGCAATCAGACCATTCTCTGCGCCAAGCAGCTCATTGCCAACTACGGATATTGCCGTCTCGACTTGGACAAGAAGGAACTGGCGGGAGCCGACTGGTGGCGGCCTACCGTGGAGGGATGGATTGAAGAGGTGGCCCAGGGGGCGATGCAGGCGCAATGGGCGGAGATTATACAGAGCCTCGACGAACAACTCGTATATGAATCGGACATGCAGCAGATTTTCGGCGGACTGATGCAGCTGCGCATCGAGGCTGACACATCCGAGAAATCACTGCGCACGGGCGAGGTGCCGCCGCTGACGCAGTCGCAGATAAACCACTGCATGGAGCAGGTGCTCGTGAAGCACTTCGGCAAGGGCGGCGCGGGAATGTGTACCAAGTGGGACATCCTCAACGCCATGACCGACACGCTCAAACCGCTCAACAACAGTGAGGGACTGAGGGTTCCGATATGCGACACGTCGAGGCTGCTGCCGCAGCTGGCACGGTGCGCGGAGTTTCTTTTGTAAATGAAGAGTGAAGAATGAAGAATGAAGAAACATCGTTCGGCGACCGAAGGGAAAGCCAATGGCTGCGCAAACCGAGAGGAGAGCCAAGCTTGCTTGAGCTATCCCGAGGTGCAGCCAGCCATCGACGAAGTCAACGGCTGCTGATTTCTTGCATTTTATTTGGTATATAAATAAAAAATGTGTACCTTTGCACGCAAAAAATATCCAAAATTTACGAATGATATATTATTTCTCAGGTACAGGAAATACAGGTTGGTTGGCAACGCAGATTGCCAACCAACTGAATATCAAAGCTATAGATATATGTTCTATGGCTGGTGAATCCATCGGCAACACGGCATCGTCAGCCTTGGCCCCTAATGAACCTGTAGGGTTCGCCTTCCCTATCCACGGGTGGCAACCACCGCATATAGTCCGCCGTTTTGTGCGCTCTCTCCCCCACTCCATTTTCGCCGGCAGATATGTCTTCACAGTGTGCACATGTGGCGACGAGACTGGGCTTGCCATGGATATATTTGCCAAGGAACTTAGTAGGCGTGGGATGAAACTCAATTTTGCGGTATCGGTGCAGATGCCAAACACATACGTGTGTCTGCCGTTTATGGATATCGACTCAAAGGAGCTGGAGGATAGAAAGATAATGGCGGCGGAGAATCAGATACCCAAGATAGCGGAACAAATCAGAAATCGCGAGGATGGGGAATACTTGACCAAGGGCACTGCCCCATGGTTGCTTACATACGTAATCGGAGAGTATTTCAACCGCAGGATGGTGAACGACAAAAAGCTCAAGGTTGACCTTGCGGAATGTGCCCATTGCGGGCGTTGCCGCAGGGTATGTCCTGTGGGAAATATCGTTGATTCAGGACTGATGTCGGAGTTTACCCCGAAATGGAAGCGTGACGGTTCATGCACAGGTTGCCTGGCATGTTATCACGGGTGCCTGAAACACGGGATAACGTGCGGGGATATAACGCGCAAGAGGGGGCAATACTTTTTTAAAATTAGGAATTAGGAATTAAAAAATTAAGAATTAAGGGAAATAGCTATAGCGCAAGTAATTCGCCAAAACATTATCTCTTAATTCTTAATTTAATCCAAGATTTTAGTAGAACTTGAAGTAGCGCCTTGCATTGTTGTAGGAGATGTCCTCAACCATGCGTGCAAGAACTTCCTGGTCGTTGGGCAGAAGGCCCTTCTCAACGTCGTTGCCGAGGATGTTGCAGAGCAGGCGACGGAAATACTCGTGACGAGGATAGCTCAGGAACGAGCGGGAGTCTGTCAGCATACCTACGAAACGGCTGAGCAAACCAAGCACTGAGAGGGCGTTGATCTGACGGGTCATACCGTCGAGCTGGTCGTTGAACCACCATCCTGAACCAAACTGGATCTTTCCCGGTTCGCCACCCTGGAAGTTGCCGAGCATAGTGGCAATAACCTCGTTGGCGCAGGGATTCAATGTATATAATATGGTACGCGTGAGCTTGTCTTCCATATTGAGCTTGTTGAGGAAGCGGCTCATGGCGCGTGCAGTGTTGAACTCACCGATAGAGTCGAAACCTGTGTCAGGACCGAGCTGGTTGTACATCTTGGTGTTGTTGTCGCGGATGGCACCATAGTGGAACTGCTGAGTCCAACCGGCATCGGCGTCCATCTCAGCCATAACGGTGAGGAAACAGTTTTTGAACTGGCGCACCTCATGGTCAGAGAGGCTCTGTCCGCCCATTGCCTTTGCGAAAATTGTCTCAATCTGTGTGTCGGTGTATTCCTCGTCATAGAACTCCTCAATACCGTGGTCAGAGAGCTTGCATCCGTTCTCGGCGAAGAAGTCGTGACGCTTCTGCAGTGCGTCAACCATGTCCTTGAATGAATTGATGTCAACATCAGCTGCTGCCGAGAGCTGCTTGATATAGTCGGCAAACTCGGGCTTCTCGATGTTCATTGCCTTGTCAGGACGCCATGCGGGAATCATCTTGATCTCGAATCCGCTCTCGCGGGTCTGCTTGTGATAGCGCAGGTCGTCAACGGGGTCGTCGGTGGTACATACGCACTCCACGTTGTAGTGGCGCATCAGTCCGCGTGCTGAGAACTCAGGCTGCTGGAGTTTCTCGTTGCACTCGTCGAAAATCTCGCGCGCAGTCTTCGGTGAGAGCTGCTTGGTGATTCCGAACGCAGTCTTCAGTTCGAGGTGAGTCCAGTGGTAGAGAGGGTTGCGGAAGGTGTAGGGCACAGTCTCCGCCCACTTCTCAAACTTCTCCCAGTCGGTTGTGTCCTTGCCTGTGCAGTACTTCTCGTCAACGCCGTTAGTACGCATAGCACGCCACTTGTAGTGGTCGCCACCAAGCCACAACTCTGTGATGCTCTTAAACTTATGGTCGTTGGCCACCATTTCGGGGATTAGATGACAGTGATAGTCGATGATGGGCATTTTAGCCGCATGATTGTGGAACAAATCCTGCGCCACCTCGGTGTCGAGCAGGAAGTTTTCGTCATTGAATTGTTTCATTGTTTTACCTTATAATTTTTAAATGAGTTGTTATATTTTGATTTTATGCTGCAAAAATACAAAAAAAATTCGGTATTCTCAAATTTTTTACTTAATTTTGCACGCAAAAAGAACGTAAACGATGTCGTTAGTGAATAAAGTACTTCTAATTTACACCGGTGGAACCATCGGAATGAACAGAAATCCGCGCACCGGAGCCTTGGAGCCATTCAACTTTGAGCACCTTCTTGCAAACGTGCCTGAACTGAATGACTTCGAAGTTGATATACATACATATCAGTTTAATCCGCCGATTGATTCGAGCGATATGAAGCCTCAGTTGTGGATAGACTTGGTGCATATCATTGCCAACAACTATCAGCATTATGACGGCTTTGTCATCCTCCATGGCACTGACACCATGGCTTACACGGCTTCGGCCCTGAGCTATATGCTCGACAACCTGACAAAGCCGGTGATACTTACAGGCTCGCAGTTGCCCATCGGACAGCTTAGGACTGACGGCAAGGAGAATCTCATCACCAGTATAGAGATTGCCGCCACCAAAAGGCATGACGGCACTGCCATGGTGCCTGAGGTGGGCATATACTTCAACGGACATCTGATGAGAGGTAACCGCACAACCAAGCAGAGTGCCGACAACTTCAATGCCTTTGAGAGTTTCAACTACGGGCATCTGGCAGATGCCGGGGTGACAATCGACTATCATGAGAACCGCATGTTGAAGCCCGACTTTGACAAGCCTATGGAACCGCGGTTTCAGTTGGACCCCAGCGTGCTGGTTTTCACCATCTTCCCGGGAATACAGGAGAATCTGGTGCGACAGATTCTCACCACTCCCGACCTGCGCTCCATAGTGATGCGCACTTACGGCAGCGGCAATGCCCCCCAGTATCCTTGGCTCATCAATCTGCTGAAGGAAGCCACGGCTTCCGGCAAGGTGATTATCAACATCAGCCAATGTATGGCAGGAAGTGTGGAAATGAGCCGATACGACACGGGATATCAGTTGAAGACTGCGGGCGTAATCAGCGGATATGACAGTACGGTGGAGAGTGCAGTCACCAAGCTGATGTATCTGCAGGCGAGATATTCCGACTCCCATCAGGTGAGAAACTATATGTCGAGGAGCATCAGGGGGGAAATTACGGTCTGATTTTAATTTATTAAAATCAGAAATTAAAAAATTAAAGAATTAAAAAATTAAAGGTCTTTAACTCCTTTAACTCCTTTAACTTCAAAAATTATGGATATTGACGAGATAATACAAAAGAATGTTGCACTGCTTTCCAAGCACTCGGTGAAGGAAGACTCCTTGGTGCCGGGAAGCCATGCTCCACTGCCATCAATCGAGGCGGTGAAGAAGATAATTTCTCTTGTGAAAACCATTATCTTCACGGATTATTTCTACAAAAGACAACCGGAGGAGGAGATTCGCTCCTACTATATCGGTGTGCATGTTGAGCAACTCTATCTGCAACTGAAAGAGCAGATTGCCCGAGGATTGCTCTTCAACAGCGACCTCGACGAGGAGGCAACACCTGCCAAGGCAAAGGTGCTGGCAGCGGAGTTTATCGACCGCCTTCCGTATATCAAGCATCTGCTCTATACCGACGTGGAGGCGATGTTCCAAGGCGACCCAGCCGCAACAAACTACGGTGAGGTGATATATTGCTATCCCGTGGTGAATGCAATGACACATTATCGCTGCGCCCACGAACTGCATCTTATGGGCATACCCGTGCTGCCGAGAATAATCACTGAGTTGGCCCACTCCAAGACAGGTATCGACATTCATCCCGGAGCGTCTATTGGCGAATACTTCTGCATCGACCATGGCACGGGTGTAGTCATCGGCGAGACATGCATAATAGGCGATCATGTGCGACTGTATCAGGGTGTCACCCTCGGTGCAAAGAGCTTTAAGTATGATGATGAGGGAAATATGGTCAACTGTCCCCGACATCCCATACTTGAGAACAACGTGACGGTGTATAGCAACTCCTCTATCCTCGGACGTGTCACCATCGGAGAAGGTTCGGTTATCGGAGGTAACATCTGGCTCACCCATAGCGTGCCCCCAGGCTCAAAGATACTGCAGTCGAAGGCTTTGGATGTATAATTACAACCTAAATATAACATAGTATGAAAAAACTTATTGTATCACTATTCTTGGGCGCCCTCGCATGGCAGGGCGCAACGGCTCAGAAAAGCTTCCCTTGGAACAATCCTGAGCTTAACCAACAGAACAGGGAGCTGAGAAGGGCTAACTTCTTTGCCTTCGAAAACATCGGTCTCGCCGAAAATGGCGACAAGACCAAGTCTGAACGCTATCTCTCGATGGAGGGCACATGGAAATTCAATTTCGTGCGCAATCATCAGGATGCACCTAAGGATTTCTTCCGACTTGACTACAACGACAAGGACTGGGTGGAGTTTCCCGTTCCGGGACTCTTCGAAATCAACGGCTATGGCGACCGCATCTACCGTAATGTGGGCTATTCATGGTGCACCACATTCAAGTCTGACCCTCCATATATCGGTGAGACTGAGAACTATACAGGCTCATACCGCAGGGAGTTTGAACTGCCCGCATCATGGAACGGCACCGACGTGTTCTTCCACATAGGCTCTGCCACAAGCAACGTGTCAGTATGGGTGAACGGCAAGTATGTGGGCTACAGCGAGGATGCCAAGATTGCAGCCGAGTTCAACATCACCAAATATCTGAAGAAGGGCAAGAACCTCATTGCCATGCAGGTGATGAGATGGTGCGACGGTTCGTATCTCGAAGACCAGGACTTCTGGCGTTTTACGGGTATCGCACGCGAGGTGTATCTCTACTCGCGCCAAAAGACCCGCATTGCCGACATAATATTGGACGCCGACCTTGAGAACGGCTATAAGGACGGAGTGCTGACGTATGACATACCGCTTTCGGGCGACAAGAAAGCCACGGTTGACGTGACTCTCAAGGATGCCACGGGCAAGGTGGTGAGCAATGTCGAGTTGAAGGCGATGTCGCCAAGTCCACGCGGTGTCATCAATGTGCCCGGAGTGAAGGCTTGGACGGCAGAGACACCTTATTTATATATAATGGACATCACGCTGAAGAAAAACGGCAAGGAGATTGAGAGCGTGAGCCGTAAGGTGGGATTCAGAAAGGTGGAAATCAAGGGCGGACAGATGCTCGTCAACGGTAAGCCCGTGCTCATCAAGGGAGCAGACCGTCATGAACTTGACCCCGAGACAGGATATGTGGTCACAATAGACCGCATGATTGAGGACATCAAGATAATGAAGCAACTGAACATCAATGCCGTGCGCACATGCCACTATCCCGACGACCCGCGCTGGTATGACCTCTGCGACGAGTATGGACTCTACGTCACTGCCGAGGCAAACATCGAGTCGCACGGAATGGGCTACGGCGACCAGACCCTCGCCAAGAACCCGCAGTTCCACAAGGCCCACCAGGAGCGCAACGAGGCAAACGTGCGCACACTGCGCAATCATCCCTCAATCATCGTATGGAGCCTTGGCAACGAGGCTGGCTACGGCAAGAACTTCGAGGATGCCTACGACCTCGTGAAATCCCTCGACAAGACACGCCCCGTGCAGTATGAACAGGCACGACACAACGGCAAGACCGACATCTTCTGTCCGATGTACTACGACTACAACGGATGCGAGAAATACTCACAGGGCGACAATCCACGCCCGCTCATCCAGTGCGAGTATGCCCATGCCATGGGTAACTCAATGGGTGGATTCAAGGAATATTGGGACATGATCAGGAAATATCCCAAGTACCAGGGCGGATATATCTGGGACTTCGTTGACCAGGGACTTGCCGACGTGAGCCGCATCACTGGCAGGCGCATCTTCACCTACGGCGGTGACTACGGACGCTATCCCGCCAGCGACAACAACTTCAACTGCAACGGTATCATCGCTCCCGACCGCACGCTCAATCCCCATGCCCACGAGGTGGCATACTACTATCAGAACCTGTGGATTGAGAACGTGAACGCAGACGAGGGCAAGTTCACGGTGTATAACGAGAATTTCTTCCGCCCCTCTGACTATGCTTCACTCGACATCTGCGTCAGCGTGAACGGTAAGCCTCGATATAACAATGGGGATATCGACATCGACGGCATCGCACCTCAGAGCCGAAAGACATTCACACGTCCTGCCCTTGCATCCAAGATCAAGGAACTGAAGGCTGAGAATCCCAAGGCTGAGGTTACGGTGGAGTTCTATTTCAAGTCGAAGCACGGTGAACCGCTTATCGACAAGGGACAGACGTTGGCAAAGTATCAGTCTGTGGCTCAGTCATATACATATCCAGAGTTGACTGCCGCTGTTGACGGCAATGCCCCTAAGGTCATCGAGACCGACTCGTATGTCAAGATGGAGGCAAACGGAGTGGCTGTGACCGTGGGCAAGTATTCGGGATGGATTGACTATCTCGACATCAACGGCAAGGAGATGCTCGTGGAGCGCGAGTCGATAGAACCCGACTTCTGGCGCGCTCCCACCGACAACGACTACGGCGCAGAGCTGCAGAAGAAGTTTGGGGTATGGAAAAACCCCGGCTATCAGGTGACATCCGTAAGCCATGAGGCAGTGGGAAACAGCCATGTGGTGAAGGCCAACATCAAGATGGACAACGTGAAGGGCGAACTTGCCATGACCTACACTCTGAAGGCTGACGGAACAATACTTGTAAACCAGGACTTCAGAGCCACCAAGGACGCCAAGGTGGCAGAGATGTTCAAGTTCGGCATGCAGTTGCAGATGCCAGAGCAGTTCAACGCCATCGAGTATTACGGTCGCGGTCCTGTTGAGAATTATTCCGACCGCCATTCGAGCGAGTTCATCGGAGCATACACAGCCGATGTGGCCGACGAGTATTTCGAGTATGTCCGTCCGCAGGAGAGCGGCAACCACACAGATGTGCGCTCGTTCAAGGTGTATGACAAGCGCACCGGCGAGGGCTTGCTCTTCGAGTCAGATGCTCCCATGCAGTGCAGTGCCCTCAACTATCTCACCGAGGATCTCGACGACGGTCCTTCAAAATATGGCAAGAAGTGGGGCCGTCACAGCGGCGACCTCACGCCTCGCCATCTGACTGCCGTCCACATCCTGAAATACCAGATTGGCCTGGCATGCGTGAACAGTTGGGGAGCATGGCCATTGCCCGAGTATCGCCTGCCCTACAAGGACTACTCGTTCAGTTTCACTATAAAGAAAACAAAATAGCTCTACTTTTAGGGGAGTTAAATAATATAATAACAGAAAAATGAAGAAATTGTTGATTTTCGCCGCATTGCTGCCATTGGCAGTGTCGGCACAGGAAGAGAAAAAGGAGTTGAAAGCCACATTGTGCGAACAAGTGAACTTCCCCGCAACGATAGCTGCCGGAAACTACAGCGGCATAACGTGGCTTGGCGGAAATGAATATGCCGTGGTATGCGACAAGGCGAGAAGCGACGGCTTCTTCATTTTCCATATCAACATCGACCCCGACACTGGAGTGATATCACATGCCTACAGCAACGAGTTCCGCTCAAGCGAGTATGCCAACCGCGACATGGAGGGTATCACCTTCTTCCCGCGCGACACCACCATATTCATCAGTGGCGAGGCAGACAACCGCATCAGGGAATACCGACTTGACACGGGCAAGCGCACCGGACGCGAGCTGCGCATACCGGATTCTCTCCAGGTGTCAGCACCCAACTACGGTTTTGAGTCGCTGACATACAACGCCAAACAGCATCATTTCTGGACTGTCAGCGAGAGCACCCTGCCTATCGACGGAAAACCATCCACGTTGAAGGAAAAGCGTGAGAACGTTCTTCGTCTTCTCTGCTTCGATGATAACCTTGGGATGGTGGGCATGTATTCCTACTTGATGGATGCCCCCGAGGTCACGTTAAGCAGTGGAGACGGTTATTGCTTCGGGGTGAGTGACCTATGTGCCCTCGACGACGGAAGGCTTCTCGTGATGGAGCGCGAACTGTTTGTGCCAACGCTCAGGGTGGGAGCTTGGGTGAACAACAAGATATATGTGGTTGACCCGACAAAGAAGATGACCACACCGTTCATTGAGAAGAAACTGCTGATAGAGTTCAAGACCAAATTTACCGGACTAAAGAACACCTTTGCCAACTACGAGGGAATGTGTCTTGGCCCGAAACTCAACGACGGCAGACAGACGCTCGTGCTCATCTGCGACTCGCAAAATCAGTTAAAGAAACTGAAAGACTGGATGACTACTATTATCATAGAATAACATTTTTAGTCAGATTAACATTTTTTTCTCATATCTTCTTTCCTGATTAAAGAATTATGTGTAATTTTGCACCATTAATTTTAAATAAGGTAAGAAGATATGAGAAAATTGTTTATTATGGCAGCCGTTGCGCTGACTTCAATGAGTGCAAATGCACAGAAAGTGAAATATACAATCAGCGGTGTTGTTGCTGATTCGGTCAAGGAGGTGTCAATCGTCGTAAACAACGACAAACAGTCTGTTCAGAAAATCTCTGTCGCCAACGGACGCTTCACTGCAAGCGGCGAGGCTGAAAAGAACGACATGCTGACTGTGGGTCACGATATCAGCCAGGGATTCAACTCCCTCAAGGTGTTCAATGACGGTGAGGCCATAGAGCTGAATCTCGTGGATAACACCGTCAAGGGCTCGGCTCAGAACACTGCTCTCGGCAATCACATCCGTGCCAACGAGCCTGACAATGTGCGAATGCAGGAACTGATTATGGAATACTACGGCCTGCGAGGCACTGACACTCAGGAGGCAAAGGCACGCATGTCACAAATACAGGAGGAGGCTATGGGCATCGAGGAGAAGATAAGCAAGTCAAACCTCGACTATATCAAGGCCCACAGGAATGATGTCACTCCCCTCGCCTTCCTCCCCGACATGATATATGACCTGTCGTTCAGCGAGCTTTCGGAGATTCTCAGTCCCGATGCCGCTTACTATAGCCATCCGATGGCTGCACGCCCAAAGAAAATGCTCGAAGGTCTGAGGAAACGCCAGCCGGGAGTGATGTTCACCGAACTCGTGATGAACGACACCGAGGGCAAGGAGCGCAAGCTCAGCGAGTGGGTCGGCAAGGGCAACTACGTGCTCGTTGACTTCTGGGCAAGCTGGTGCGGACCATGCCGTGCAGAGATGCCGAACGTTGTGGCAGCCTACGAGAAATACCATGCCAAGGGATTCGATGTGGTGGGAGTAAGCTTCGACCAGAAGGAAGACGCATGGAAGAAGGCCATCGAGCAGATTGGCATGAAATGGCACAATATCTCCGACCTCAAGGGCTGGGGTTGTGCCGCCTCAGGTGCATACGGCATCAGCAGCATCCCATCGAACATCCTTGTTGACGGTGAGGGAAAGATTATTGCTGCCGACCTGCGTGGCGAGGCTCTTCAGGAGAAACTCGCCGAGATTTACAAGTAACTTATAACGACGATTAATGAACAGCCAATTTTCAAAAGAAGTATCGCGCATATTAGCGCTCAGTAGAGAAGAAGCGGCCCGACTCGCCAACGACACCGTTGGAGCCGAGACGCTTCTCCTCGGTATTTTGCGCCAGGGTAACACAACAATTAACGAGGCTCTGCAGAAACTGCACAGTGACCCGTTGGCAATAAAGAACGCCCTTGACCACAAGTTGAGGATGGATTATATAAGTCCGATGCCAAGCACCGAAAGCATCTCTCTTAACGAGAGTGCCAACAACATACTGCGACTTGCAGTGCTCGAAGCAAGAAGACAGCACAAGAAGGAAGTGGATGTCCCGCATCTTATGCTTGCCATACTGCACGACTTCGCCGACAACGGTGCAAAGCTCGTTCTTGAGGAGAACAATGTGACTTACAACAAGTTCCTCGGGCTTGTTGACCCTGAGAGCATGCCCAAAAACGATATCGGCCTGCCCGACGACGGCGATGATGACGACGAGTTTGCGGACAGTGAGTTTTCTACACAAGGCTCAAGCAACAACCGCAGCAATAGCGGCGCAGCCGTGAAAAACGACAAGCCCAACAGCACAACTCCCGTGATAGACAACTTCGGCACCGACCTCACCGAAGCTGCCGCACGTGGTGCGCTCGACCCTGTGGTGGGACGCGAAAGGGAGATTCTGCGCGTAATGGAGATTTTGGGAAGGAGAAAGAAGAACAACCCGGTGCTCATAGGTGAACCGGGAGTCGGCAAGAGTGCCATAGTGGAAGGTTTGGCTCAGATGATAGCCAACAAGCAGACCTCGCCGTTGTTCTACAACAAGCGCATTGTCAATCTCGACATGACATCCATTGTGGCAGGAACAAAATACCGCGGACAGTTTGAGGAACGCCTGAAGGCGCTGCTCAAGGAGTTGGAATCCAATCCCGACATTATTATATTTATCGACGAGATTCACACTCTCGTGGGAGCCGGAAGCACTCCAGGCTCCATGGATGCCGCCAATATCATGAAGCCTGCCCTCGCCAGGGGAGTTATTCAGTGTATCGGTGCCACCACGCTGGACGAATACCGCAACAGCATTGAGAAAGACGGGGCTTTGGAACGCAGATTCCAGAAGGTTCTCGTGGAACCTACCACAAAGGAGCAGACACTGCAGATCCTCACTAATATACGTGGCAGATATGAGCATCACCACCATGTGACTTACACCGACGAGGCTCTGCAGGCTTGCGTGACGCTCACCGAGAGATATATCTCTGACAGACAGTTCCCCGACAAGGCCATCGACGCCCTTGACGAGGCTGGTTCGCACGTCCGCATCAGCAAGTGCCAGGTGCCTAAGGAAATCACCGACAAGCAGGATGAACTGAAGAAGGTGAAGGCGCAGAAACAGGGTGCAGTGAAGAACCAAAACTACGAACTGGCTGCCGCCTATCGCGACATGCAGACAAAACTGGAAACTGAACTGAAAGAGATGAATGCACGCTGGACAAACGGCGATGAGGAGGAAAAACCGGTTATCGACACGCCTGACATCGAAAACGTGGTGTCGATGATTACTGGAATACCTGTGCAGAAACTCGGCGGTAAGGAGGAAATCCGCCTTAAGGGCATGGCTTCCGAACTAAAGGACACCGTGATTGCCCAGGACAAGGCCATCGACAAGGTGGTTAAGGCCATACAGCGCAACCGTGTGGGTCTTAAAGATCCCAACCACCCCATCGGAGTGTTCATGTTCCTCGGTCCCACCGGTGTGGGCAAGACCTTCCTTGCCAAGAAACTCGCCGAATTCATGTTCGGCTCAAAGGATGCGCTCATCCGTGTGGATATGAGCGAGTATTCCGAGCAACACACCGTGTCGCGACTTGTGGGCGCACCTCCGGGATATGTGGGATATGGAGAGGGCGGACAGCTTACCGAGAAGGTGAGACGCCATCCCTACTCTGTTGTCTTGCTCGATGAAATCGAAAAAGCCCATGGCAACGTGTTCAATATGTTGCTGCAGGTGTTTGACGACGGACGACTGACCGACGGCAACGGACGCACAGTGGATTTCCGCAATACCGTAATCATCATGACCAGCAATGCGGGAACACGCCAGTTGAAGGACTTCGCCCGTGGTGTGGGATTCACTGCCGCAGGAGCCGGTGCGGGACTTGCCTCCAATGACAAGGACAAGGAGTATGCACGAAGCATTATCCAGAAAGCACTGAGCAAGCAGTTCTCACCGGAATTCCTCAACCGTCTCGATGAAATCATCACCTTTGACCAGTTGGACCTCAGTGCAATACACCAAATCATTAACGGAGAACTTAAAGATCTGTTCTCACGTATCGAGAGTCTTGGATACAAGGTTGAGATAACGGACGAGGCAAAGGAAATGGTGGCAAGGAAAGGCTACGATGTGCAGTTTGGCGCACGCCCGTTGAAGCGTGCCATTCAGAACCATATTGAAGACGGACTCAGCGACATGATTATCAATGGCGACTTGAAAGCTAACGACACGATATGTATCTGCAAGAAGTCGGATAAGGACGAACTTGAGTTCAACACTAAAGAATGAAATTATCAGAATTACGCACAGGTGAAAAGGGAGTTATCGTAAAGGTACTCGGACATGGTGGATTCCGAAAGCGCATCGTCGAAATGGGATTCATCAAGGGAAAGGTAGTGGAGGTGTTGCTCAACGCCCCACTCCAGGACCCTGTCAAATACAAGGTCATGGGCTACGAGGTGTCGCTAAGGCACAAAGAGGCCGACATGATTGAAATCATTTCAACCGAGGAGGCCAAGGCTCTCGAAAAGGAATATGCCAAGTCGTGGGAGAAGGGAAACCTCACAGAAGTGGAGTCGCCCAAACAGTGCGATGACACCCCGATGACGGACGAACGGCTTCATAACGTGGCGATGAAGAAGAGGCGCACCATCAACGTGGCTCTCGTGGGCAATCCCAATTGCGGCAAGACCTCACTGTTCAACTTTGTCTCAGGAGCGCATGAACGGGTGGGCAACTATTCCGGTGTCACTGTGGATGCCAAGGAAGGCTACGCCTCGTTTGAGGGCTATGACTTCAACATCGTGGATTTGCCGGGAACATATTCCCTTTCGGCATATTCACCTGAGGAGATGTACGTCAGAAGGCAGATTATCGACAAGACTCCCGATATCATTCTCAACGTGCTCGACGCAAGCAACCTGGAGCGTAATCTCTATCTCACAACCCAGCTCATCGACATGCACCCGCGCATGATTTGTGCGCTGAACATGTACGACGAATTTGAGGAAAGGGGCGATTCCATCGACTACAAGAAGCTCGGCCAACTGCTTGGTGTGCCTATGGTGCCCACCGTGTTCAAGTCGGGAAAGGGAGTGAATACGCTCTTCCACATCATCATCAACCTGTATGAAGGTGTTGATTTCATCGACAAGAACGGCAATATCAATCCTGAGGTGGCAAAGCAGATACAGGATTGGCATAAGGAATATGACAACGAGGGAATTGAAGAGCACAGTGAGGACTTCGCTCATGGCGACAAACCCAACAACAGTGTGTTCAGGCATATCCACCTCAACCATGGTGCCATCATTGAAAAAGCCATTGGTCAAATCCAAAAGGAACTCAGGAAGGAAACATCATTAAGATACAAGTATTCAACACGTTATCTGTCAATCAAACTCCTCGAAATGGACTCGGAGGCAGAGAAGGTCGTGCGTGGATTGCCGAATGGCGAAAACATATTGAAGATACGCGACAAGGAAGCCAAGCGCATCAAGGAGGAAATGCAGGAGGACTCCGAGACCGCCATCATGGATGCCAAATACGCCATCATCCACGGTGCACTGCATGAGGCGGGATTCGAGAAAGGCAACAAGAGCGACACATACCAGACCACCCATATCATTGACGCCCTCATAACCAACAAGTATGCGGGATTTCCCATATTCCTGCTTCTGCTGTATGTCATGTTCCAGGCAACATTCAGCATAGGCCAATATCCCATGGACTGGATTGACGCCGGATTCGGGGCTTTGGGCGAACTGGTGGCGAGCTATATGCCCGACGGTATGCTCAAGGACATGATTTCCGACGGTATCATCGCGGGAGTTGGGGCCGTGATGGTTTTCCTTCCGCAGATTCTCATTCTCTACACTTTCATATCATTTATGGAGGACTCGGGATATATGGCAAGGGCGGCGTTCATCATGGACAAGCTCATGCACAAGATGGGACTTCACGGCAAGTCATTCATTCCGCTGATTATGGGATTCGGATGCAACGTGCCTGCCGTAATGGCAACACGCACGATCGAAAGCCAGCGATCGCGCCTTATCACCATGCTTATTCTCCCGATGATGAGCTGTTCGGCGCGCCTGCCCATCTATATCATGATTACGGCAATGTGCTTCGATGTCAAGTACCAGAGCCTTATCATCATTTTCCTTTATGTATTAGGTATCTTGATGGCTGTTCTAATGAGCAGGATATTCAGCCGTTGGCTCGTAAGGGGCGAGGACACTCCCTTCGTGATGGAACTGCCCCCCTATCGAATGCCCACAGCCAAGGCAATAGCAAGGCACACGTGGGAAAAGGGCAAGCAGTATCTTAAGAAGATGGGAGGAGTGATTCTCGTGGCAAGCATAATCATCTGGGCATTAGGCTATTTTCCGCATAATGACGAACTGACACGCCAGCAGCAACTTGAACAGAGCTATATCGGAATTATAGGCAAGACTATCGAGCCTGTGTTCGCTCCGCAGGGATTCGACTGGAAACTCAGTGTGGGGCTAATATCTGGAGTCGGTGCCAAGGAGATCGTGGCTTCCACGATGGGTGTACTCCACGATGAAGGTCAGGCACCCGTAGCTCCCGTCACGGCATTATGCTATCTCGTGTTCGTACTGCTTTATTTTCCATGTATAGCCACCATAGCCGCCATCAAGAACGAAAGCGGTTCGTGGCGCTGGGCATTGTTTGCCGCTTGTTATACTACAGGTGTGGCTTGGTGTGTATCGGCATTAATTAACTTGGTATTATGAAAGATATTAGGGATTTTCAGCTTCTTGAGTACAACACTTTTGGCATCGAGGGCAAATGCCGGCGTTTTGTCGAATTCGACACCGTCGATGAATTGAAGTCTGTCCTCGCCTCTCTTACGCCTGCCGACAAC
This sequence comes from Prevotella sp., assembly GCA_022775105.1. Lineage (GTDB taxonomy): Bacteria > Bacteroidota > Bacteroidia > Bacteroidales > Bacteroidaceae > Prevotella. Next base: position 15,930 of record JALFIX010000156.1, read on the forward strand.
CCTTTGATGGTTCTTGGAGGCGGCAGCAACCTTTTGCTCACAAGGGATTTTCCTGGCACTGTACTTCATTCCAATATAGTTGGAAGACCTGTAGTAGAGAGAACTGCTGATGAAACGGGCGATTTTCTCGTCACTGCGGGCAGTGGCATGATATGGGATGATTTCGTGGATTTCTGCGTTGAAAACGGTATTTATGGTGCCGAGAACCTCTCGCTCATCCCCGGAACAGTAGGTGCAAGCGCGGTGCAGAATATCGGCGCATACGGTGTAGAAGCCAAGGATATTATATATAAGGTGGAGGCAGTGGAGATTGCCACTGGCAAAACGGTCACCTTTTCCAACTCAGATTGTAGGTATGCCTATCGTCAGAGCCGTTTCAAGACTGAGTGGAAAGGCTTGTATGTGGTTACTAATGTCACTTATCGTCTCTCTTCTACATTCACGCCTCATCTTGATTATGGCAATATCAAACAGGAACTTGAGCGCATTGGTATTATCAACCCTACAGCCAATGAGTTACGCCGTGTAATCATTCATATCCGTGAAACCAAGTTACCCGACACAAAGGTGGAGGGCAACGCTGGCAGTTTCTTTATGAATCCGGTGGTTGACAAGTCAAAATACGATGCCCTCGCATTGGAATATCCGGGTATGCCCCACTACACCGTTGACCCTCATCATGAGAAGATTCCCGCCGGATGGATGATTGACCGATGCGGATGGAAGGGCAAGACCGTTGGCAGGGCCGGAGTTCATGACAAGCAAGCCCTTGTATTGGTGAACCGCGGAGGTGCCACCGGCAGTGAAATTGTCGAACTGTGCAATCTCATCCGCAAGGATGTATATGAAAAATTCGGCATTGAGATTAACCCGGAGGTGAATATCATTTAATATATGGCAAAACTGACATTCCTCGGCACGGGAACGAGTTGCGGTGTTCCCACTTTGGGCTGTTTCTGCGACGTTTGCACAAGCACCGACCCGCATGACAAGCGATTGCGCACCTCTTCCCTTTTGGAGACGGAAAACACCCGCATACTGATAGACTGCGGTCCCGATTTCCGTCAGCAGATGTTGCAGCAGGAGTTCCGCAAGATTGACGCGATACTCATCACCCACTCCCACTACGACCACGTGGGCGGCATTGACGACCTGCGCCCTTACTGCCGTTTTGGCGACATCGACATCTATGCCGATGAAATCAGCGCAAACAGTCTGCGCAACACCATGCCCTATTGTTTTGCCGAGAAGAAGTACCCAGGTGTGCCGTCAATCAATCTTCACACCATCCATCCTCACGACAATCTTCACATTGGCGACTTCGACATCACCGCCTTTGAGGTGATGCACGCCAAGCTGCCCATACTTGGTTATCGCATAGGCAACTTGGCGTATATCACAGACATGAAGTCAATAAGTGACGGGGAAGTGGAGCTAATCAAGGGTGTTGACACGTTGGTGGAGAACGCCCTGAGATGGGACAAGCCCCACCATTCCCACCAGCTTGTGGACGATGCCATAGCCTTTGCCCGCCGTGTGGGAGCCAGGCGCACCTACCTTGTCCATGCCAATCATGATATAGGAAAGCATAACGAAATCAACAGACGTTTGCCCGATGATATTCGTTATGCCTATGATGGACAGATTATCTGCGTTTAGAGAAGTATTTTTTTTACTGCTTCAATAAATATGCCTTGAAGCTTTCAAAGTCCTTTGACATCTCGACGCTCTGCTTCTCGCCCTTCATAAAGGCGGCAAGACGGGCGGGGATTTCCACCTCGGCACCGATGACTGCCTCTACGGTGTCCTTGAACTTGGCGGGATGGGCTGTCTCGCAGAACACTCCGTATTCTCCGGGCTGCAACTGCTCGCTAAGCGCACGATATCCGCAGGCTCCGTGGGGGTCGAGGATATATCCGTTGGCGGCATGGCACTGGCTCATTGCCTCGCGGATCTGGGCGTCGGAATATGTTGCACCGCTGATGAGCGAGGTGACACGCTTGTGGTCGCCCTCATACAGGTCGTAGATGCGGGCGAAGTTGCTCGGGTCGCCCACGTCCATGGCATTTGCTATGGTCTGCTTGCTCGGCTGTGGTTCATACTTGCCAGTGGCGAGATAGTTGAAGAAGATGTCGTTGGCATTGTTGGCGGCAATGAAACGCTTGATGGGCAATCCCATACGATGACCGAAGAGGGCTGCGGTGATATTGCCGAAGTTTCCGCTCGGAACACAAACCACAAGGTTGTCTGCCTTGCCAAGTGCCTTCATGCGTGCATAGGCATTGAAATAGTAGAAAGCCTGTGGCAGGAAACGTGCCACATTGATGGAATTGGCTGAGGTGAGCTTCATGTGGCGGTTAAGTTCCTCGTCCATAAACGCACTCTTGACGAGAGCCTGACAATCGTCGAACACTCCATCCACCTCAACGGCAGTAATATTCTGTCCGAGGGTGGTGAACTGGCACTCCTGAATCTTGCTGACCTTGCCTTTGGGATAGAGTACATATACGTGAATGCCGTCAACGCCAAGGAATCCGTTTGCAACGGCACTACCGGTATCGCCGCTGGTTGCAACAAGCACATTCACCTGCTCGCGACCTTCCTGACGGATGAAGTATTGCAGAAGGCGTGCCATAAAGCGCGCACCTACATCCTTGAAGGCAAGAGTGGGTCCGTGGAAGAGTTCAAGACTGTAGATATTGTCGGTGACTGGTGCCACGGGACAGTCGAACGACAGTGTGTCGTCAACGATGCGACGGAGGTCGGCATCGGGAATATCCTCGCCGAAGAACGCTTGCGCAACGGTGAAGGCAATGTCCTGGAACGACATTGTCTCGATGTTGTCGAAGAATGATTGAGGCAGCTGCTTTATGCTCTCTGGCATATAAAGGCCGCGGTCGCCCGCCAATCCCTTGACCACTGCCTCGTGAAGTGTAGCCATCGGGGCCTTTTTATTTGTACTGTAGTATTTCATTTTATTTCTTATTTACCAAGACTTAGGAGTTCAAGACAATAGTCTTTTCGCTCTTTATGACAAAACATACGTCTTTAACTCCTTTAACTCCTTTAACTTCTTTAACTCCTTTATTTTAAAAAAAACTTTCACCTTATCTTCATAAATTCCTGCATAAACTGCTGGAGGTGTAACATACCATACGCACCGCTTACACAGCTCACCTCGTCATATTCCATGACACTGTCGGGTTCGATGCCGGGATAATAGATGATGAATGGCACAGGCTCCTGCACGTGGGTGCGGATTTCCACTGGTGTGGGATGGTCGGGCAGTACGGCAATGCATACCGGTTCGTCCCATGTCTTCACCTCATTATATATAGGCTCCACAATGCGTCGGTCGAGATTCTCGATGGTCTTGATTTTGAGGTTGAGGTCGCCGTCGTGACCAGCCTCGTCGCTTGCCTCCACGTGGAGGAAGACGAAGTCGTCCTTGCGGAGGGCTTCGATGGCTGCCTGAGCCTTACCCTCGTAGTTGGTGTTGTATAAGCCTGTGGCTCCATCCACCTTGATGATGCGCAGACCGGCGTAGTGACCGATGCCACGGATGAGGTCAACGGCGGAGATGACAGCACCGCTCTTGACATCAGGGAACATCTCGGGGATGGTCTGCATTGAGGGGCGATAGCCGGGACTCCAGGGCCAGATGGAGTTTGCCATGGGCTTGCCTTCCGCCTTGCGCTTCTGGTTGAGGGGATGGGCCTCAAGGAGGGGCTGGGAGCGGAGGATGAGGTCGTTGATGAGGGCGGCGGTGTCCTCGGGGGAGAGGGACTGGACTCGCGGCTGACACCGCGAGCAAGGGGGCTGCTCGGACGGGGGTTGCTCGGATGGGGCGGGCTGTACTAACAGGGGACGCCATTCTTCGTCGGGATGGTCATGAGGGGGCGAGCAGGCGATGTGCTTGTTGCCTCCACGGATGACGAGGAGATGGCGATACTGGATGCCGGGAATGAACTGGACGCGGTCGTTGCCGAGTTGCTCGTTGAGATAATTAATCAGCACAGTACCTTCCTCGGTTGAGAGATGACCGCCGTGGTGATTTTTTATTTTTCCATCATCGAGGGTGATGATATTGCATCTTATTGCCATGTCATCCGGGCGCATCTCATATCCTATGCTTGCCGCTTCCAACGGTCCCCTACCCTCATACACCTTGTCCAGGTCATATCCGAGGATGGCGGTATTAGCCACCTCAGAGCCGGGCTGATAGCCGTCGGGCACAGTGAGCAGTCTGCCACATCTGCCCTTCTTTGCCAACATGTCCATATATGGAGTATCAGCATATTGCAAAAGGGTCTTGCCTCCAAGGCGTTCCACCTTGTGGTCGGCCATTCCGTCACCTAATATAATAATGTGTTTCATTGTCCTTTAGATATTTGCAATCGACATGATATTGGCAAACACTCCCGCGGCGGTCACTCCGGCTCCGGCGCCATAACCCTGGATGAGCATCGGATATTCACGATAGCGTTCGGTTGTGAGGAGCACGATATTGTTGGAGCCTTCAAGTCCGTAGAACGGATGATGCTGGCTGACGGCTTCGAGTGAGACGCTCGTCTTGCCATGGTCGAGCTTTGCCACAAATCTCCATCGCTTGTTCTCGCTTTCGAGCACCTTGCGCTTGGCTTCAAAGTCGGCGTCGAGAGAGGGCAGATTCTTCCAGAAGTCCTCAATGCTTCCCTTGAAGAACTCGTCAGGCACGAAGAGGTGCTTCTCAACGTCGCCCTGCTCCACCTTGTATCCAGCCTCGCGTGCAAGGATAACCAGTTTGCGGACAACATCCTTTCCGCTCAGGTCGATGCGCGGGTCAGGCTCACTGTAGCCTTGCTGCTTGGCTCTCACTACAGTCTCCGAGAATGGAACATCAGCCGAAATCTCATTAAAGATAAAATTGAGCGTACCACTCAGAACTGCCTCAATCTTAAGGATTTTATCACCAGAGTTCTTCAGGTCGTTTATAGTGCCGATAATAGGCAATCCTGCACCCACATTGGTTTCAAACAAGAACTTCACGCCACGCCTGAGAGCCGTATGTTTGAGTTTCAAATAGCTCTCATAATCGCTTGATGCAGCCACCTTGTTGGCTGCCACTACCGAAATGTTATGTTCGAGGAATTCCTGGTATAATCCCGCTACTTCATTGCTTGCCGTGCAGTCAACGAACACACTGTTGAAGATGTTCATTCCGATGACTTCCTCGCGCAGGTGGTTGATGTTGCTTGGTGCTGACTTGGCCAGTTCCTCGCGATAGTTGCCGAGGTCGATGCCGTCGCGGTTGAAGATGGCGTTATGGCTGCTCGATATGCCAACGACATTGAGTTTGAGTCGGCGGGTCTTCTTGAGTTCCTCATACTGTGAATGAATCTGCGAGATAAGGTTTCCTCCAACGGTACCCACACCGCAGATGAAAAGGTTGAGGACATTGTATTCGCTGAGGAAGAACGAATCATGAAGTACATTGAGCGACTTGCGCAGGAACTTTGAATCGACAACAAACGAGATGTTGGTCTCCGAAGCACCCTGGGCACATGCAATAACGCTGATACCGCTTCGTCCGAGCGTTCCGAACAGTTTACCCGCAATACCGGGAGTGTGCTTCATGTTCTCACCCACGATAGCGATAGTTGCAAGTCCGTTCTCGGCGTGCATCGGGAACATGGCTCCCGTTTCGATTTCCTTGGCAAACTCATGGTTGAGCACACGTACTGCATCGTCGGAATCCTCGTCGCGCACACCGATAGAAGTGGAGTTCTCAGACGAAGCCTGCGACACCATGAACACCGAAATGCCGTTTTCGGCGAGTGCGGTGAAGATTCGGCGGTTGACACCGATGACACCCACCATAGACAGACCAGTCACAGTGATAAGTGTTGTGCCGCTGATACTCGATATACCCTTGATGGGCTTGCGGTCGTTGTCAATCTTGTCCTTTATGATAGTGCCGGGGTCTGAGGGGTTGAACGTGTTCTTCACCCTAATCGGTATATTCTTCACGCATACCGGATAAATCGTGGGAGGATAGATCACCTTTGCGCCGAAGTTGCAAAGCTCCATCGCCTCCACATAACTCAGTTCGTTGATAGTGTATGCAGTGTGGATGACTCGCGGGTCGGCAGTCATGAATCCGTTGACATCGGTCCATATCTCCAATGTCTCGGCATCAAGAGCTGCCGCAATGATAGAAGCGGTGTAGTCGCTGCCGCCACGTCCAAGGTTGGTCACCTCACCCGAATACTTGTCGGAGCTGATGAATCCAGGAACCACGGTAATCTTTGGCAACTCGCAGAAAGCCTCGCGCACAAGGCCGTTGGTTAGTTCGCTGTCAAGCACGTGCTTTCCGTGCTTCATCTCGGTCTTGATGAATGAGCGCGAATCCTTCCACTCCGCTCCTTCGATTAATGTAGCCACGATATTGCTGCTCAGCCTTTCGCCGTAGCTTACAATTGCTGCGGAAGTCTTGGGGCTGAGGTCGCGGATGAGATAAACACCATAATATATAGAACGAAGCTGGTCAAGCAGTGAATCCACTGTTGCCAGCAGTCGAGTTCGCTTGTCATTGTCGGTTATGATGGCGCTGATCATAGTGTGATGACGTGTCACCATGGATTCAAACTCGTCACGATAAGCCTCGTCGCCCTTGACGGCGAGCTTCGACGTGGCAATCAGCTTGTCGGTAATGCCGCCCAATGCGCTCACCACGACAATAACAGGTTGAGATTGGTTCTCAACGATGTTCTTCAAACTCAAGATGCTTTCTACGGAACCTACGGATGTTCCGCCGAATTTCAGTACTTTCATAATGTGCTTAAATGATTTAGTGGTTGCAAAGGTAAGAAGTTTTCTTGGTTTAACAAAAAAAATCGCCGTTTTTTTCTCATAAATACAAAAAAATGGGTATAGTTTTCTTAAATTATCTTTTATAAAGGGCATAATTAATATTTTTTAGGCAGAATATTGCCGATATTTCGCAATTCTTAGGTAATTTTGCAGCCAAATTTGGAAATATATAGAAAATATACAAGAATTATGGCAGAAGCTATTGACATTCGCGAATTGAATATTCGCATCGAACAACAAAGTACGTTTGTGACTAATTTGGTTAGCGGCATGGACCGCGTTATAGTAGGACAGAAGCATCTGGTTGACTCCCTGCTCATCGGTTTGCTGAGTGACGGACACATCCTTTTGGAGGGTGTCCCTGGCCTGGCGAAGACTCTTGCCATCAAGACCCTCTCGCAGCTGATTGACTCGGATTACAGCCGCATACAGTTCACGCCCGACCTGTTGCCTGCCGACGTGGTGGGTACATTGATATATTCT
>JALFIX010000163.1 GCA_022775105.1 Prevotella sp.
GATATTTTTCAAACGCATCATCTGTCAGTACAAACTTATTTATCGTCCTGACTCCCGATGGGTCTCTCTTTACCAATATGTTAGTCCATCTCACAGCTTGTTCGTAATCACGGGTAAGATAAAAACCACGACCAAAGTCAAGAGAATCTCGACCTATGGTCACATCGGGATGCTCCACCCTCACCAAACTCCCATGAAATAATTTCACGCATTACCTCCTTTCTCTTTTTCTTGCCTCTCCCAATTATTGAGAGTTTCGATAACATAGTCGGCAATGAAAGGTTTTCCCTGAGTGTGTAGCATATCATAACCTTCAACCAACGCGCTCTGAACCAAATTCAAACGTTGGAGACGATTATAGAGTTCGGTAGAATTAATGCCGTTCTTTTGTGCAGCACACTCAATAGCGAACACCACAAACTGCATCACATCAGCCATTTTATCTTTCTTCTCTTCCATAATCATTACTTAATGATGTTTGCTATCGTGGCTATCATCGCTGCAATGGATGCTGAACCTGAGGCTATGGACACTATCTCGCCGGTGGACATCTTGCGGGCCTCGGGCTTCGAGGGCACTACTATCTCGCAGCCTGGCTCGGGCTTGACGCCACGGCCTACCTGTGCCACAGTGCCATTCATATATACAATGTACGCGCGACTCTTCTTGGCACGGTTGCCCCAACCGCCTGCCTTGTCAACATAGTATTTCACACCCTTGCCTTGTCTGAAGGTCACGGTGTTAGGATACATAACGTCGCCACTGATCTTCACGGTGTTGGTGTATTCGGGGATGTATATTCTGTCGCCCTGTCTGAGAACCACATCAAAATTGCTGCCCGGTTCTTCCAATGCCTTGTCGAGCTGGATTCCCACACTGTAGGTGTCGCGAATGTCGAGTTTTCTGATGTCGAGGGTATCTCCGCTGCCGGACTGGGACTTCACCATACGCAGGATGGTCTCCATTCTTGCACGCTCCTCCGGAGTGAGACGTCGCTCAAGGCGCGCGCCCCTTGCATAGGCTGTGCTGGTAAGGCCTCCCGCCTCACTGATTAATTCGCTCAACCTCTGGTTCTTCTTGGACAACGTGTAGGTTCCGCTGAACATTATCTCACCTTGTATCGTGACGTTCTTCTGCTCGGAGAATCCGGGACTGGTGCGCACATATACCTCGTCGTATGGCATCAGCACGAAACCGGGAGTGCCGTCGATAACGAAGCCATCCTTAAGTTTGAATGAATAAGTGCGGGCGATTGTGTCCGTTGCCACTGTGGCATGGGCATCAGCTATACGACGGGACACATCCACCTTCATCACCGAGGCGGCATCAGTCAAGCCACCGGCTTGTATGATAAGGTCCTCGATAGTCGTATTGTCGGCAAATGAATACTTTCCAGGATAGATCACCTCGCCATGGATGGTCAAAGTCTGCTGCTCCTGCAAGTCCTTCTTAGTAGGAATATAGAGCACGTCCTCATTCTTCAGAGGTATGTCTGCCACACGTCCGGATAGTATGCCTTCAACATCCACCTGCAGCACCTCAAGCGTGCGGTCGGCCTTCATCCTGTGCATCACGGCATGCTGCAGAAAGGCATCCTCGGTAACTCCGTCGGCCTGTTCCAAAAGACTTCTCACTCCCGTGATCTCGCCTCCCACCTGATACATACCGGGACGGAACACGGCTCCTCTCAGTTCCACCATATTAGAATAACGCGGAATCACGGAGTCAACGGCAATAGAGTCCTCATCCTCAATCTTGAATGAGCTTACATCAAACTCGCCTACATTAAATATAGAATATTTTGAGCCGGATTTCCTTATCACCTTAACGGTCTTCTTGTAGGCGTCGCCGGTGAAACCGCCGGCATACTTCAACACCGTGCCCACGCTCTCGTTCTTCTTCATCTCATAGAACATCGGGCGCTTCACCTTACCGGTGACGTTAACCAAGCAGTCATAAGGACCGACAACAATCACGTCATTGTCAGCAAGGCGCACATTGCCAGTGAGTTTGCCATTGAGGATATAGTCGTAGATATCCACTGTGGTCACGAGTTTGTTGTTGCGATATACCTTGATGTTTCTCAGCGTACCGATGTCGTTTGTTCCTCCTGCCATATAAAGGGCATGGAACACTGAGGCAAAAGCCGACAAGGTATATGTGCCGGGAGCCTCAACCTCACCCATCACGTTGACCATGATGGTCTTGGTCTGACCTACCGTAAGACGCACGTTCGAACTGCTGTAGCGCGCGCCGAGAGTGGCCTTAAGCCTTGCATTTGCCTGAGCAACAGTCAGTCCACTGACATCCACAGGTCCAAAACCTTCCAATACGATTGTTCCGTCGGGAGTGACAGTGGCCTGAATGGATTTCTGCGAAGCCCCGAAGATATCCACATAGACTGCATCGCCAGGACCGAGACGGTAGTTCTGCGGTGTGGCTATGTTCATGTTAGGTTCGAAAGTGAGTTCTTTGTTGTTGAAGATGTCTCGTCCGAACACCTTTCTTCCTCCCCTCTCCTGGAGGGACATAAGAAGCGAGTCGGGGAAAAGCGTCCCTAACTCGTCCTGCATACCTGTGAATTCGGGATTGCCAGCCGTATATTTCTGATTGCTGCTCAGTTTTAGCTCCTTTTGGGTCTGCATCTGTCCCCCGGCCTGGTTTTTGTCGTTGCCGTTATTGGTGCGCAGACGGTTGTCGGTAGCCTGCTCCCCAGTGATGTCCTTTATACCGAGTCCGCCATTCTTAGCCTGACGCTCATATTTCTGCCTAACTCGGCGTATCTGGTTGATGTCAACGCCTTTCTGCATAAGTTTGGTCACTATCTGAGCCTGCGAAGTACCCTTGTTGTACTCCGTCACTACAAATTGCAGCACTTGCTCATCGGACATCGACTGAGCATTCACCGTCACTCCTCCCGCCACAAAAATGGCAAGAGCAAGGACAATCTTTCTGATGTTTTTCATCATATCTGTCATAAAAATATATTCTCTTCTAACTAAAGAAACACTTTTTTACATTAAATATTGTGCAAAGGTACACATTTTTTCCGAAAAAGCACTATCTTTGCACAAAAATTTCGAGATTATGACAAAAAAACTCTTATTTGTATGTCTCGGCAACATCTGCCGCTCACCGGCTGCCGAGGGGATAATGAAACATATCGTGAGTGAAAACGGACGTCAGCATGACTTCGTCATCGACTCTGCCGGCATAGGCAGTTGGCATGTGGGACAGCTACCGGATGCACGTATGCGACGCCACGGCAGTGCCCATGGCTACAACTTCAACAGCCGTGCGCGACAGATATGCCGGGAGGACTTCAGCGAGTTCGACCTCATCATTGTGATGGACAGCGAGAACTACCGTACAGTGACCTCAATGGCACCGTCGAAGGAGGCTAAAGCCAAGGTGGTGATGATGGCAGACTACCTCCGCCATCACAAGAACCAATCAACCGTGCCCGACCCGTATTACGGAGGCGACAGAGACTTCGAGTTTGTCATCGAACTGCTTGAGGATGCCTGCCAAGGACTGTTTGACGATATAAAATAGCCTAAAAAGCACAAATTATATTATTTTTTGCAAGATTTTCGGCAATTTTCTTGGTGGAATCACGGAAAAAACTTATCTTTGCAGCCTGTAAATATGTAACCATGGGGTTGACTGGATTTGACAGCGGGCCGAAATGGTACGTAAGCATGCGGAGTCTCGTCGGCTACCTCCATAATCAGAGTGGACAAAAATTTAATTGGCGAAAACAAGTACGCTCTCGCTGCCTAATCGAAGAACAGTAGATTACTGGCTTTATCCCGTCACAAGGTGATGGGACGAGACATCGCTCAACCGGATGTTGTTCCGAATCGGGTTGGCCAAGCGGTGCAGGTAAATCGGGAATAGTCTGCAGTAGCCCCGTGCGGCAGATGAAATTTCTGGGGATAAGGTTGCAGTTGGTGGTCCTGGTCTTGCTGCAGCACGAAAACCAAAGGCAGGAATAAGCATGTAGAAAGCGTATGGTTTCCCTGTTTGGACGAGGGTTCGACTCCCTCCAGCTCCACCCTAAAGA
>JALFIX010000177.1 GCA_022775105.1 Prevotella sp.
CCTTTAGCGACGTGCTTTTCCTGAGTTTTTGCTCAGCCACCTCCCTTGTTATCCATTGCGTCTGCTGCTTGTGGCTTATTTCGCAGCAGGCGAGTGTTCCGTTTTCATATACGAGTATTGCCCCGTCCCTACATTCTCCTATTGACACAATGTTGCCTTCGGGAATGCTTTTCAGGTCAGAGGCGTAGTAGCTGAACTCAAACATCAGTTGCTGCTGCATGTTGTATGCCAGCACCCCCTTGTTGGGGATGTACATCCACAGGTTTTTCTTTTGGTCGATATAGACGATCTGTGGTTTGTCGTTCACACCCATTTTTGCATACACCTGTCTCATGTCCCTCTCGAAACTCTCCGTTTGCGGATGGTATATGCACATTCCCGATGCCGTTTCCACCCACAGGTTGCCGTCCATTGACTCCTGTATGCTTGTTATGTAGCTGTCGGGCAGCGACGAGCCGTCATGCGAGTTGCACTGGAAGTTCCTGAATGTGTATCCGTCGTATCTGTACAGTCCGGCTGGTGTTCCAAACCATACGAATCCTCTTGAGTCCTTCAATATGCAGTTTATCTGACTGCAGTTGAGTCGGTTTCTCGAATCGAGTGTCTTGAAATACATCACCGATGCCACTGTGAGTGGTATCAGTATTAATGCCATTATTAGGATGTTTCTTAACTTTCTCATATTTAGGTTGCTGTTATATCATACATGAATAATGGTCCACCACCCCTAACAGATGGTTGTGCCCGTCAGTGACGAGCACCGAGTGTACCTTGTATCTGTTCATAATGCCCTGCACTTCAGATATTTTGGTATTTGTAGATACGGTTTTGGGCCTTGTGGTCATGATGTCAGCCACGGTCTTGTCAAAGAACTGTGCCTTCCATTTCTCCATGGCCCTTCTGATGTCTCCGTCGGTTATGAGTCCCGCTATCTCCCCGTTCTTCTGTGCTATGCCTAATCCGAGCTTGCCTTTGCTCACGAGTATGATAGCCTCGCCGAGGTGCATCTCCGGAGTGATGAGTGGCATCTCCTCTGTGCGCATCACGTCCCCTGCCGTGGTGAGCAGTCTCTTGCCCAACTCTCCTCCGGGATGAAACTGTGCGAAGTCCTGCGGGCGGAAGTTGCGCTTCTCCATAAGTGCCACAGCCAAAGCGTCTCCCATGGCTAACGTTGCAGTGGTACTTGATGTTGGTGCAAGGTTCAGCGGACATGCTTCCTTGGTCACGCTCACGTTGATGTGGTATGTGCTGTACTTGGCAAGCAGCGAAGCCGGGTTGCCGCTCATTCCCACTATAGGTATCTCCATGTGCAGCACCATCGGTATGAACCTCAGCAGTTCGTCGGTCTGTCCTGAGTTGGATATGGCGAGCACCACGTCGTCCTTGGTCATCACTCCGAGGTCACCGTGGAACACGTCGAGCGGGTTGATGAAGAACGACGGTGTGCCGGTACTCGACAGTGTGGCGGCAATCTTTGCACCGATATGTCCGCTTTTGCCCACACCGGTGACAATCACCTTTCCGTGGCAGCGGAAGATGAGTTCGACGGCATTGTCGAAATTGTCGTCTATCTGAGGTATCAGTCCCAACAGGGCCTCCGCCTCGTCCTTTATGCATTGTATAGCGTAGTCTCGAACTTTCATCTTTTATAAATGAAGAATGAAGAATCTTTTAAATGAAGAATGAAGAATGAAGAATGGCGCAAAGCGATCTTTAATTCTTAATTTTTAATTATTAATTTCTCAATCAGCTCGTCGAGCTGATCGAGCCTAAGCATATTTGCAGCGTCGCTTAGTCCCTTGTCGGGGTCGGGATGCACCTCGAAGAACCAGCCGTTGCCACCGAATGCCTTGGCAGCCATCGCCATTGCTGGCACAAACTGCCTGTCGCCGCCAGTCTTGCCGCCTGCGCCTCCGGGACGCTGCACACTGTGGGTGCAGTCCATCACCACCGTGGGCGTAATCTGCAGCATGTCGGGGATATTGCGGAAATCCACAATCAGGTTGTTGTATCCGAACATGTTTCCACGTTCAGTCAGCCATACGTCCTTAGCCCCTGCCTCGCGGGCTTTCTCCACGGGGTATCTCATATCGTTGCCGCTCAGGAACTGTGCCTTCTTGATGTTTACCGTCTTGCCGGTCTTTGCGGCAGCCACTAACAGGTCTGTCTGTCGGCACAGGAAGGCGGGTATCTGTATCACGTCCACCACCTCGCCCACAGGCTTAGCCTGCCAGCTCTCGTGTATGTCGGTCAGCAGCCTCAGTCCATACTTGCTCTTTATGTCGGCGAGCATCTGCAAGCCCTTGTCCATTCCGGGACCGCGGAATGAGTGTATTGACGTACGGTTGGCCTTGTCAAACGAGGCCTTGAATATGATGTCGGTGCCCAACTTGTCGTTAATCCTGACAAGTTCCTGTGCCACTGTGTCGAGCAACTCGGCTGATTCAATGACGCACGGACCGGCTATAAACCTGTATTCCATAATCTAAGTTGTTTCTTTTTGTTCTAAATTGGTGCAAAGATACAAATTATATTATTAATATAATAGGTATTAACTACTTTTAACTTGCCCAAGGCCGTTTTTTTGAATTTTTGCCGTAACTTTGCACCTATGACAAACGAATATCAGATTAGAGTGCTGCCAAATATAGCATATTCAGCAGCCACGATTAGGGAATATATTGCACGTGAAAAGGGACTCGATGCCCGCACAATCACTGGTGTCAGAATACTCAAGCGAAGTGTCGATGCCCGTCATAATCCTGTGTATGTGAATCTCACTGTAAGGATTTTTATAGGCGAGCAACCACCCTCTGCTGAATACGTTGTCACCACTTATCCTGATGTTTCGTCAGCACCTCGTGTGATAGTTGTTGGCGAGGGACCTGGCGGACTGTTCGCAGCCCTCCGTCTCATTGAGCATGGTCTCCGCCCTGTCATTATCGAGCGTGGCAAGGATGTCCATGCCCGCAAGCGCGACCTGTCCCTTGTCACCAAGACACAGAAAGTCGATCCCGAGAGCAACTACTGCTTTGGCGAGGGTGGGGCGGGAGCCTACTCCGACGGCAAGCTCTACACCCGCAGCAAGAAGCGCGGCAATGTTGATAAAATTCTGAATGTGTTCTGCCAGCACGGCGCATCTGTGGATATACTCTGTGATGCCCATCCCCATATAGGCACCGACCGTCTTCCCCGTGTCATCGAGAACATGCGCAACACAATCATAAGTTGCGGAGGCGAGGTTCACCACCTGACCCGCATGACCCGCCTCCTCATTGATGGCGACACCGTTGTGGGAATAGAGGCCGTTGGAGTCGATAGTGGCGAGCAGAGGGTATTCCGCGGTCCGGTCATACTTGCCACCGGCCATTCCGCCCGCGATGTCTATCGCTACCTTGCCGACAGTGGCATCGAGATCGAAGCCAAGGGACTTGCCGTGGGAGTCAGGCTTGAGCATCCTTCAGAACTGATCGACCGCATACAGTATCACAGCAAGCAGGGTAGGGGGAAGTATCTTCCCGCCGCCGAGTATTCCTTTGTCACCCAGGTTGACGGTCGTGGAGTCTATTCTTTCTGCATGTGTCCCGGCGGGTTCATCATTCCCGCCGCCACCGGTCTGCGTCAGATAGTGGTCAACGGCATGAGTCCCTCCAACCGTGGCGGACAGTGGTCCAATAGTGGAATGGTTGTCGAACTGCGTCCCGAGGACGTCCCGGGAGACAGTCCCCTCAGGATGATGGAATATCAGGAGAAAGTTGAGGCAGACTGCTGGCAGCAGGGTAACATGAAGCAGACCGCCCCCGCCCAGCGCATGGCTGATTTCGTCAACGGAAAACTCAGCTACGACCTTCCGCGCAGTTCCTACGCCCCCGGTCTGTTGTCCTCTCCCCTTCATTTCTGGATGCCCGGTCATGTCTCCACTCGCCTGCGCGAGGGCTTCAGGTTCTTCGGGGCCAAGAGCCGTGGCTTCCTTACCAACGACGCCGTTGTTATAGCAGCCGAGACCCGCACATCCTCTCCGGTCCGCATTCTCCGTTCCCCCGACACACTCATGCACGTGCGTCTTCATGGACTTTTCCCTTGTGGCGAGGGAGCAGGCTATGCAGGAGGCATAGTGTCAGCCGGCGTTGACGGCGAGCGTTGCGCCGATAACTGTGCCGAATGGTTGCAAAAGTCATTTTAATCGCACTATTAACTTTTTTTATTGCTTTTCTTTTTTCTAATTGCAAAAATTGTTTACCTTTGCAGCGGTAAATGGTATTGTGGTCTAAATGTAGCCATAATTTCCCTACTTTTGCTAACTTTTTATGGATTTGTCTGTAATACGTTGAAATAGAGATAAATACATCGAAAGGTAGGAGTTGGAAATGGGGCCTTTTGCCAAGTAATCGTTTTTTTTTATGGATAAGAAAAAGCAATGGTTTGTTATGCGTGACTTGCGCCGCGGACAGTTGGGCAAGTTTATGTATGAGGAACTGGCTTCACAGGGATTTGAGACCTATGCTTGCTGAAGACCGTCCGTGGCTCCAAGTTCAAGACCCTCTATGTTGAGTTGCCCGGTGTGATGGCAGTAAGCGTTTTGTGTCAGTTTGATTATATACAACTCTTAGATTAATACTGGATATGATTTGGATTATTAACATCGTAATGGTATTTGCCCTCTGCGTCTTTTTCGCGGGCATCGTGATACCTCAGATACTGCTCATAGCCTTCCGCAGGCGGCTTTTCGTAATCCTCAACGGCACAGAGAGCGCGGGCGGACGCTACATACCGCTACGGCTACCGTTATGGCTATCGCTACGGCTACGGATATGGCTCATATTATGGTTCAAAGAGGAAGAAATAACTATTTATCGAAAAAAAATGCCCATTCTTTTGGTGGTTCAAATTATTCTTCGTACCTTTGCGGCGGAAAATAGTAAAACATAAACAACAAAAAAGAAAGAATATGAGAGTAATAATTGAACCCGATTATGACAAAATGTCAAAATGGGCGGCAGACTACGTCGCACGTCGAATTATAGAATCCAACCCCACGGCAGCCAAGCCTTTCAAGCTTGGTTGCCCCACCGGTTCATCACCGTTGGGTCTTTACAAGGAGCTTATAAGGAAGTATCAGTCAGGCGAGATTTCGTTCGAGCACGTAGTGACATTCAATATGGACGAATACGTCAACCTCGACGTAAATCATCCCGAGTCCTACCATTCCTTTATGTGGAACAATTTCTTCTCCCACATAAATATCAAGCCCGAGAATGTCCATATCCTCGACGGCAATGCCAAGGATCTTCAGAAAGAGTGCGAGAACTATGAGAAGTTGATAGAGGCAGCCGGAGGCATCGACCTGTTTATGGGCGGAGTAGGACCCGACGGTCATTTGGCGTTCAACGAGCCGGGATCGTCCCTCACCTCCCGCACCCGTATAAAGACGTTGACCACAGATACGATAATCGCCAACAGTCGTTTCTTCGATGGCGATTTGAGCAAGGTTCCAAGTCAGGCGCTTACAGTCGGTATCGGTACAGTTATGGATGCCAAGGAAGTCCTCATCGTCTGCAACGGTCATCACAAGGCCCGTGCCCTGAAGCACATCATCGATGGCGACATCTCCCACAAGTGGACAGCCTCCATGCTCCAGATGCATCCCAAGGCGATAGTAGTATGCGACGAGCCCGCCTGCGACGAGCTCACCGTAGCCACCTACAAGTACTACCTCGACAAGGAGCGTGGCAACCTCTAATGCTTTGGCAATCAAGCCCACTGGCAAAGGGCAGCCACTTTGAGCGTAGGCATCTCGCCAGCGTCCATCCGCAATCAACAAGATAGTCTTCATATCGCCCAAAAGGCGATATGAATTCCCTTTTTATTTGTACTGTCGCCGATAGCTGTTCACCAACATAGTCCGCTTGTGGACACCCCGTCGTTCCAGTTGTCTCCGTTATCTCAATCAAGAATCAGCAATCAATAATCAATTTACTGGTGCTCTAAATCAGATGTGTGCCCTAAATTGAGTGCTTACTAAAGTAACGGAGTTTGACGAGGTCAATTAAAGTTTGGGCGGCAGAGAGATTATTATGTTAATACCTCAAGTTTCGGAAGTAAAAATCCATTACTCTATGCCGTCTGGGCAAGTTGGCTTAGTAATGCCATCCTGCGGCTGTCAGCAATGACTTGTTTGAGTATAGCCTCCTCGTTGCATTCCAGTATTTCAGCCACAATGCAGACAACCTCAAGTATTGCCTCCCAAATGCAGTCAATGACAGTGATTTCCCTTAATCCCTGATATGTGTCCCTGAACAGTCCTCCTATTGTCTCATAATTATGGAATCTCTTTATGTAAGCCATCATATTGTATTGGATTGTGACCAGTGGAAAAAATAAAGGAGCCCCACAAGTCTTATCCTCGCAACAAGTTGATTGCTCAGGTGCTCTATCTTGCAGCCTATTTGGAACGATGGGCTACAGGTATCGAACGCATTGTCCAGATGTGTAGGGAATATAATGTGCCTGAGCCGGTATGGTCAGTATCGGAACACGATGTAACTGTTATTTTCTGGAGAAACAGCAAGGAAGGTCCTCGGAGGCGACTGGGTCGCCTCCAAGAGTCAGGGGAAAATTTTCTGAAATCATAAAGCTATTATTTTATGTTATTGAACACGAATTACCACGAATTATCCGTGAATTATCCGTGAATTTTCCACGAATTTTCTTTTAATTTATGGTCCATTCATGGCAATTCGTGTTCAAAAGAACGGTTAGAGCTGGGCAATGGCTCTTTTTGGCTCATTCCGGCTCTCTTTCCTGTTGGTGTCTGAATGGGGGAAAGAGGTGCTAACTGAATCGGGGAAGCAGATGACAACTGAATCGGGTATTCAGATGACAACTGAATCGGGCATTCAGTTGACAACTGGATTGGGCATTCAGTTGTCA
>JALFIX010000193.1 GCA_022775105.1 Prevotella sp.
ACGTACCTTAGCTTCTCACTCACTCTGTATCTTCGGTGACCACATGGACGTAATGGCATGCCGCCAGACTGGTTTTGCCATGTTCTGCTCTGGTTCAGTGCAGGAGGTTATGGACCTTACAGCCGTACCTCATCTGGCTACCCTGAAGACATGGGTTCCGTTCGTTAACTTCTTTGACGGTTTCCGCACTTCTCATGAGTACCACAAGATTGAGGTTATGGATCAGGAGGACATCCGTCCGCTGGTTGACCCCGCAGACATCAAGGCCTTCCGCGACCGCGCTCTTACTCCTGAGCGTCCTGTTACTCGCGGTACTGCCGAGAATCCTGAGACATTCTTCACACACCGCGAGGCTTGCAACCAGTACTACGACAAGGTGCCCGAAGTGGTTGAGTACTACCTCGGCAAGATTTCTGAAATCACCGGTCGCGAGTATCACCTCTTTAATTATTATGGAGCTGAGGATGCAGAGAACGTAATCATCCTCATGGGTTCTGCCACTGAGGCTGCCCGCGAGGCTATCGACTACCTGCTCAAGCAGGGCAAAAAGGTGGGTATGGTGAGCGTTCACCTCTATCGTCCATTCTCTGTTAAGCACCTCATCGCCGCCGTTCCAAAGAGCTGCAAGCGCATTGCCGTTCTCGACCGTACAAAGGAGCCGGGAGCTGAGGGCGAGCCTCTGTATCTCGACGTGAAGAGCGCATTCTATGACGTGGAGAACCGTCCTCTCATCGTTGGCGGTCGCTACGGTCTCGGCTCTTCCGACGTTACTCCCGCCAAGATTATCTCTGTATTCAACAACCTCGAGTTGCCTGAGCCCAAGAACCACTTCACAGTCGGTATCGTTGACGACGTTACCTTCACCTCACTGCCTGAGGTTGAGGAGATGGCTCTCGGTGGACAGTCAATCCAGGAGTGCAAGTTCTTCGGTCTGGGTGCCGACGGTACTGTTGGTGCCAACAAGAACTCAGTTAAGATTATCGGTGAGAACACCGACAAGCACTGCCAGGCTTACTTCTCTTACGACTCTAAGAAGTCAGGTGGTTTCACCTGCTCACACCTCCGTTTCGGCGACGAGCCAATCCGATCTACATACCAGATCACCACACCTAACTTCGTGGCATGCCACGTTCAGGCTTACCTGCACATGTACGATGTTACCCGTGGTATCCGCGAGAACGGTTCGTTCCTGCTGAACACCATCTTTGACGGCGAGGAGCTCATCAACTTCATTCCTAACAAGGTGAAGCGCGTGTTCGCCCAGAAGAACATCAAGGTTTATTATATCAACGCCACCAAGATTGCACAGGAGATTGGTCTGGGCAACCGCACCAACACCATCCTCCAGTCGGCATTCTTCCGCATTTCTGAGGTTATCCCTGTTGACCTTGCCATCGAGCAGATGAAGAAGTTCATCGTAAAGTCTTACGGCAAGAAGGGTGAGGACGTTGTCAACATGAACTATGCTGCCGTTGACCGCGGCGGTGAGTACAAGGTTCTCGCTGTTGATCCCGCATGGGCTAACCTCGCCGACGACGCTGTCAAGGAAGACGACGCTCCCGCATTCGTTAAGGAGCTTGTTCGTCCTATCAACGCTCAGGCAGGCGACCTGCTGAAGGTTTCTGACTTCGTTAAGCACGACACTGTCGATGGTACTTGGATGACAGGTACTGCACAGTATGAGAAGCGTGGTGTTGAGGCATTCGTTCCAGCTTGGAACCCAGCCAACTGTATCCAGTGTAACAAGTGTTCTTACGTTTGTCCTCACGCAGCCATCCGTCCGTTCGTACTGACCGACGAGGAGCTTGCAGGCGGCTATCAGGGCGAGTCTCTCGAGATGAAGGCTCCTGCTGCCATGAAGGGCATGCACTTCGTTATCGAGCCATCTGTCCTCGACTGTCTAGGATGCGGCAACTGTGCTGACGTCTGCCCAGGCAATCCTAAGCTCGGCAAGGCTCTCACCATGGTTCCGTTCAATCCCGACAACGCCGACATGCAGAAGGAAGCTGCCAACTGGACATACCTCACAAAGAAGGTTACCAGCAAGCAGGACCTCGTTGACATCAAGAGCAACGTTAAGAACTCTCAGTTCGCCCAGCCTCTGTTTGAGTTTTCAGGCGCTTGCTCTGGTTGCGGTGAGACTCCTTACGTCAAGCTGATTTCCCAGCTCTTCGGTGACCGTGAGATTATCGCCAACGCTACAGGTTGTTCTTCAATCTACTCAGCTTCTATTCCTTCAACACCTTACACAACCAACGCCAAGGGTCAGGGTCCTGCCTTCGACAACTCTCTGTTCGAGGACTTCTGCGAGTTCGGTCTCGGTATGGTGCTCGGTAACAAGAAGATGAAGGAGCGCGTAGAGAAGCTGCTCAATGAGATGCTCGAGAGCGACAAGGTGTCTGAGGAGTACAAGGCTGCCGCCCGCGAGTGGATTGCTGGCAAGGACGACGCTGATGCCTCTAAGGCTGCTGCCGCCAAGCTGAAGCCGCTGATTGCCGAGAGTGCTGCCAAGGGATGCCCTGTATGCCAGGAGCTCCAGACCCTCGACCACTATCTCGTAAAGCGCAGCCAGTGGATCATTGGTGGTGACGGTGCTTCTTACGACATCGGTTACGGCGGTCTCGACCATGTTATCGCAAGCGGTGAGGACGTAAACATCCTCGTACTCGACACTGAGGTATATTCTAACACTGGTGGTCAGGCTTCTAAGGCTACACCTCTCGGTGCCATCGCTCAGTTCGCCGCTCAGGGTAAGCGCATCAAGAAGAAGGACATCGGTATGATTGCCACTACATACGGTTATGTATATGTAGCTCAGATTGCAATGGGTGCCGACCAGGCTCAGTGCTTGAAGGCCATCCGTGAAGCTGAGGCATATCCCGGCCCATCACTCATCATCGCTTATGCTCCATGTATCAACCACGGTCTGAAGGCCAAGGGCGGCATGGGTAAGAGCCAGGCAGAGGAAGGTCGTGCCGTTGAGTGCGGTTACTGGCACTTGTGGCGTTACAACCCCACTCTGGCTGCCGAGGGCAAGAATCCGTTCTCTCTCGACTCTAAGGAGCCGGATTGGAGCAAGTTCCACGACTTCCTCATGGGTGAGGTTCGTTACCTCTCTGTAAAGAAGGCTTATCCCAATGAGGCAGAGGAGCTCTTCGCTGAGGCTCAGAAGATGGCTCAGCAGCGCTACAAGACCTACGTTCGCCAGACCAAGATGGACTGGAGCGAAGAATAATTCAATTTGCGCTTCGGCGCAAATTGAAATTAAAGAATTAAAATATTAAAAAATTAAAGAAGGCTGCGCTATCATTTGCGCAGCCTTCTTTCTATTTGCCAATAACTTTAATTGACTTCGTCGAACTTCGTTTCTTTAATAATTTAATTCTTAAATTTCTAAATCTCGCAGCGATTTAGAACGGCAGGTCGTCAGAGCTACCACCTTCAGCAGCAGGCTGCTGGGGAGGGAAGGGACTCTCTGCTGCAGGAGCGGCACCAACAACAGGCGCTGCACCGGCTACGGGTGCTGCACCAGCTACAGGAGCTACGCCTGGAGCCTGAACGTTACGGTTGACAGCCCACGCACGAACATCATTAAACCAACGACCCTGATATTCGTGAGAATCTATGTCGAAAGACACAGTCATCTCCTCACCCGACTGTATATTAAACTGATTAATCTTCTCTTCACCGAACACACGGAAGCAGCATCTCTTAGGATACTGGTCGTGAGTCTCGATTACATAGTCCTGCGACTTCCATGGGTTACCGGTGCGCTGTGAGACGCCACTCTGTGCCGGCAATACGGCAATGATTTTTCCTGTTATTTCCATAATTATTTTGAATATTTATTGTGATTTTTACTCAATTCTACGGCAAAAGTACAAATTAGTTTTAATTTATGCAACTTTTTCGCCAATAATTTTGCTACAATGCCATTTTTTTCGTATTTTTGTACTCAATTTAATAAAGAAAGAAACAAAATAAAGATAAAACTCATGAGATTTACACTGTCAAGTACTGCATTAAGCAGCAAACTATCTGCCCTCGCAAGGGTAATCAACAGTAAGAACCCCATAGCTATCCTGAGTAGCTTCGTGTTCAGAACAGAGGACAACACTCTCTATCTGATTGCATCGGACGGAGAAAACTGGCTTTCCACATCAATGGAACTCGCCGAGTGTGACACAAATGATTCGTTCGCTATTGACAATCACTACATCCTTGACGCTGTCAAGGGATTCCCCGAACAGCCATTGACGTTCGAAGTGAACCTTAATGACAACACTGCCAAGGTTACATATCTCAACGGACATTTCTCGCTGCCAGTGGAGCAAGCTGACAGTTTCCCCGAATCACAGGGTGTTGATGATAATGCCAACGAAATTGTCATCAAGAGCAACATTCTCGCGGAAAACATCAACCGCTCACTGTTTGCAACTGCACAGGAAGAACTGCGTCCTGTGATGAACGGAATCTATTTTGATGCTACACAGGAATGTCTCACCATCGTTGCAAGTGACGGACATAAACTGGTGCGCAACCGTGTGTTCACCATCAAGGTTGAGCAGCCTGCTGCTTTTATCCTTCCGAAAAAGCCTGCCGGACTTCTCAAGAATATGCTTGCAAAGGACGAAAGCGACGTGGTCATCAGATTTGACAACAGAAATGCCCAGCTGCTTTTCGGCGACAACACTATCTTCTGCCGACTGATAGAAGGAAGATACCCCAACTATAACTCTGTCATTCCCCAGAACAACACCAACGAGATTATCGTTGACCGCGAAGGCCTTCTTAGTGCCATCAAGCGTGTGCAACCATTCTCAAATGATGCCAGCAACCT
The DNA here is from genome assembly GCA_022775105.1 of Prevotella sp. Lineage (GTDB taxonomy): Bacteria > Bacteroidota > Bacteroidia > Bacteroidales > Bacteroidaceae > Prevotella. The sequence continues at coordinate 4,841 of JALFIX010000193.1, forward strand.
TATCCGATTCCATGTTGATGGCGGCATACTTCAGCTCGATGCAGAGGACTTTGATTTCAACAAGACAGCCACTGAGCGTCTTGCCTGCGAATATAACGGAAGGGCAATGAGCATAGGATTCAAAGGCTCTGCCTTCGTCGAGGTATTGAGCAATTTCGACTGTCAGGAGGTGAACATCCAACTCGCCGACCCCAGCCGTGCAGGATTGGTTGTGCCAACAGAACAACCTGAGGGACAGGATGTTCTTATGCTTATGATGCCGATGCTTATCAATGACTAAAAGCCTTTGGGGCTTTTAGTCTATTAAAGAATTAAAGAATTAAAAGATTAAAGGATTAATGAAACTCAACTTACAGAAACCTCTGGTCATTTTCGACCTTGAAACAACCGGACTTGACATGGTGAACGACCGTGTCATCCAGTTGTCATATATAAAGGTATATCCCGACGGAAAGGAAGTACGCGGCGATATGCTCATCAACCCTGAGAAACATATCCCTGAAGTGGTGGTGCAGCTAACAGGTATCTCTGATGCCGACGTTGAAGGCAAGCCAACATTCAAGCAGGTGGCTGCCAAACTCAACGAGGAATTTTCGGGATGCGACTTCGCCGGATTCAACTCTAACTTCTTCGACATCCCGATGCTTGCCGAGGAGTTCCTGCGTGCCGGTATCGACTTTGACTTCTCTAAATGCCGACTCATTGATGCCTGCACAATCTTCAAGAAAATGGAGCGACGCAACCTTGCCGCTGCATATAAGTTCTACTGCGGCAGAGCAATGGAGGAAGACTTCGAGGCCCACCGTGCCGACCAGGACACCGAGGCTACATACCGTGTGCTTATGGGTCAGTTGGATATGTACAACTCCAACGTCCAGGAAGATCCCGAGCGTTGTCTTGCCAACGATATGGATGCCTTGGCAGAATTCTCCAAGCAGAACGACAACGTGGATTTTGCCGGACGCATAGTATGGGCTGACAAAAAGGATGCCAAGGGCAACACCGTATTGGATGCCAAGGGTAACCCCGTTAAGGTTGAGGTGTTCAACTTCGGAAAGCACAAGGGAGAGGAGGTTGCGTCGGTACTGCGCTACGACACCGGCTATTTCAGTTGGATACTCGGCGGCGACTTCACCAACAATACGAAACAAGTGCTTACGCGCATTCGTCTGCGTGAAAGCAAGATGATATAAGAGACATGCTCAAAGGTAAGAAAATTGTTCTTGGAATCACGGGTTCTATAGCAGCCTACAAGGCCTGCTATATAATCCGTGGTCTCGTTAAGAAGGGGGCGGAAGTTCAGGTTGTCATCACCCCTTCAGGCAAGGAATTTATCACTCCCCTCACTCTTTCCACACTTACCCGTAAACCTGTGATAAGCGAATTTTTTTCACAGCGCGACGGCACTTGGAACAGTCATGTGGATTTAGGCATTTGGGCAGACGCCATGCTCATTGCTCCCTGCACCGCGGCAACATTAGGCAAGATGGCCAACGGTATTGCCGACAATATGCTCATCACCACCTATCTCTCAATGAAGGCTCCAGTATTCGTTGCCCCGGCTATGGATCTCGACATGTATCGTCATCCGTCCACCCAACATAACATGGAGGTTATCAAGGGATATGGCAATATGATAATCGAACCGCAGAGCGGATTTCTTGCCAGCGGACTCGAAGGCAAGGGACGCATGGAAGAACCCGAAATTATTGTCGCTGCATTGGACAATTACTTTAATGAACAAAATAAACCTCTTGAAGGCAAGAATATTATGATTACCGCAGGGCCCACATACGAAAAGATAGACCCTGTAAGATTCATAGGCAATTATTCAAGTGGCAAGATGGGCTTTGCACTTGCCGAGGAATGTGCCGCCAAGGGAGCCGAAGTGACACTCATTGCCGGTCCGGTTGCCCTCTCCACAAGACACCGTGGTATTCGTCGCATTGATGTCGAAAGCTGCGAGGAAATGTACAATGCTTCCATAGAAGCCTTTGCGGGCAGTGATGCGGCTATCTTGTGTGCGGCTGTGGCAGACTTCCGTCCAGAACATACGGCTGACAAGAAAATCAAGCGCGAGAAGGATGACCTCGTGTTGCGTCTTATGCCCACTCACGATATTGCCGCAGAACTTGGACGCAGAAAAAAAAGCGGACAGAGACTCGTGGGGTTCGCACTCGAAACCAATGACGAGGAAAACAATGCCTGCTTGAAACTTGAGAAGAAAAACCTCGACTTTATTGTCCTGAATTCACTAAGGAACAAAGGCACATGCTTCCAGTCTGACGAGAACCAAATAAAGATTATATCTCGCGATGGCTGCAAGGAATTCCCGAAGAAAAAGAAGGACCAGGTGGCTGAGGACATTGTAAACGAACTGTGTTTGGTAATTAAGAATTAAAAATTAAAATTAAGAATGATGAGGCACACTCTGTTATTTATTCTATCCCTTGTATTTGATGTGATTGCCGGCTGCCATTGTAAGGCCCAGGAATTGCAGGCAAAGATTACCATCAACACCCAGAAAGTGGGGGTCACAGACAAGAGTGTATTCGAGAATCTTCAGCAGACTCTCGAACAGTTTGTCAACGAACGCCAGTGGACTGAATACCAGTTTCAGACCAACGAGAGAATAGTGTGCAACTTTAATATTACTGTCAACAAATACGACAAGACAGCCAACATGTTTGAGTGTTCGGCACTCATTCAGGCAAACCGTCCTGTCTATAATTCCCAATATAACACAACACTGTATAACAATACCGACAAGAACTTCAACTTTGAGTTTGCCGAGTTCGACCAGCTCAATTTCAACGAGGAGATGGTTGACAACCAGCTTACAGCACTTTTTGCATATTATGCTTTCCTCATTATCGGTCTCGACCTCGACAGTTTCTCTCCACTTGGGGGCACTGAGGTCCTTCAGCGTTGCATGAACCTCACCAACAATTCCCAGAATCTTGACTTCCCCGGCTGGAAGGCTTTCGACGACAGCCGCAACCGTTTTGCCATTATCAACGACTATCTTGACGAAGGCATGAAGCCATTCCGCCAGCTACAGTATGACTACTATCGCAGCGGCATGGACGAGATGGCAAACAATGCCGAGCGTGGACGCACCAATATCTCCAAGGCTATCGAGGACGGACTGAAGAAAGCACATGAGAACAAGCCTCTAAGCCTTTTGCCTCAGATTTGGACTGACTACAAGCGTGACGAACTGTCAAGCATCTATAAGGGCAAAGGCACCCAAAAAGAGAAGGAAACTATCTACGAGATTCTGAGCGGTATCAATGCGTCGCAAAACGACGCTTGGGAACAAATTAGAAAATAAATTAAAATATAATGATTAGACATTTATATATAAGGAATTTCACGATTATCGAGGAACTCAACATCGACATGTACTCCGGGTTTTCCGTTATCACGGGAGAGACAGGAGCAGGCAAGAGCATTATCCTCGGAGCTATCGGATTGCTCAAAGGTCAGCGCGCTGACTCCAAGATGATTCGTATTGGAGCCGACCGTTGTGTTGTCGAGGCACATTTCGACCTAAGCAAATACGACATGAAGCGTTTTTTCGATGACAATGACATCGAGTTTGACGCAGAGGACTGTATCGTAAGACGCGAGATTACAGCCGCGGGCAAGAGCCGTGCCTTCATCAATGACTCCCCCGTGTCGCTCGCCATGCTTAAGGAACTCGGCGAACAGCTTATCGATGTGCATAGCCAGCACCAGAACTTGCTGCTCGGAAAGCAGGATTTCCAGTTGAACGTGGTTGATATCATCGCCGATAACCATAAAGAGCTTGCCAACTATCGTGCGGCTTATTCTGATATGAAGTCGAAGGAGAAGCAACTCAGGTTGGTACGTGAGGAGATTGAGAACAACCGCAGCAAGGCTGACTTCATGCAGTATCAGTTTAGCGAACTCGACGCTGCCCACCTGGCAGAAAGTGAACAGGAAGAACTCGAACAGATGTCAGAGCGCATGAGCCATTCCGAGGAAATAAAGTCAGCCTTGTATGCCGCCGACAACGCATTGTCGGCTGACGAAACCGGGGTTACCACCCTACTCCGTTCCGCCCGCTCATCGCTGAAGCAGATAGAAAGGGTGATGCCGGTTGCAGGCGAACTTGCCACAAGAATGGAGTCCGCCTACATCGAGCTTAAGGATATTGCACAGGAGATTAGCAGCCAACTTGAGGAGGTGGATTTCAATCCGGCTGACCTCGACCAGGTCAACTCCCGTCTCGACAAGATATATGACCTTGAGAAGAAATATCACGTTGACACCGTTGGCGAGCTGATAGCCATTAGGGACGAACTCAACCGTAAGCTTGGCGACATTGAGAACATTGACGACCGTCTTCAGGAACTGCAGGATGCAGTTGACAAGGCAACCGCCAAGTGCCAAAGCCTTGCCGATGTGCTGTCCGACAAGCGCATAAAGTCAGCAAAGACTATACAAGACGAAGTCAAGAACCGCCTTGTGGCTTTGGGTATGCCCAATGTCCGTTTTGAAATAAGCATATCCCGGGGAGTTCTTGGCTCAGAAGGTCAGGACATGATTGATTTCCTTTTCAGTGCCAACAAGAATGGAATACTTCAACAGGTGTCACAAGTGGCTTCCGGAGGTGAGATAGCACGACTGATGCTCTCACTAAAGGCCATGATCAGCGGTGCGGTCAAGCTCCCGACAATCATATTCGACGAGATTGACACAGGTGTCAGCGGTAAGATTGCCGAGAAAATGGCACAGATAATGAAGGAAATCGGCGAGCATGAGCGACAGGTCATCAGCATCACTCACCTACCCCAAATAGCGGCTCTCGGTTCTACACATTATAAAGTATATAAAGAGGACACCGCCGAAGGAACTGTCAGCCACATGCAGCAGCTCGACGACAACGAGCGTGTCAATGAGATAGCACAGATGCTCAGCGGCAGCGACATCACCGAAGCGGCTATCAGTAATGCAAGGGCATTACTAAAATTAAAAAATTAAATAATTAAAAAATAAAGTTTTTATGAAAAGAATATATATATATTTACTGGCCACATTTATATGCGGCATTGCATCCGCCCAACCTGACAAGTGGTTCAAGAAGTCAGCCAAGGCTGTGTTCACACTTAAGACATTTGATGAAAGCGGTGCGCTCATCGGTAGCAGCAATGGCTATTTTGTCACTGCCGACGGAGTTGCAGTGAGTAGTTATACACCCTTCAGAGGAGCGTCAAAGGCAGTCGTGATAGATGCCAACAACAAGGAATATCCCGTCAAGAGCATCATTGGTGCCGACGATGTTTATGACATAGCTAAGTTCAGGGTCGAGGCATCAAAATGCCAGACACTCCGCGAGGCATCGTCAACCCCCGAGAACACACAGGTGTGGCTATTGCCATTCAATGCCAAGAGCGCCTACAGTTGCAACTCCGCCAAGATAACCGCAGTGCAGAAAGTTGCCAACGACAACGACTACTACACCCTTGAAGGAACTGTTGTGGAAAATACCGTAGGCTGTCCCTATCTCAATGCAGCCGGTGAGGTGGTGGGATTACTCCAACCATCCTCCGGTGATGACAAGAACACTCAGTATGCCGTTGGCGCATCATTTGCCACAAGTCTCAAAATGACGGCTTTCGGCATGAACGATGCCGCCATGAAGGCAACAAACATCAAGAAAGAACTGCCCGACGAGCTTGACCAGGCTATCACGACTCTATATCTTAGCAGCACGTTAGGTAATGCCACCACCTTCGTTGAAATCGTCGATGACTTTATCGCCAAGTTCCCCCAAGCCCCCGACGGCTATAGCTACAAGGCTCAGATTATGGCAGCCAAGGATGACTATGCAGAGGCAGACAAGATGATGCTCAAGGCAATAGAACTTGCCGAGAACAAGGCGGAAGCACGCTATAACTATGCGAGGATGATGTATCAGAATCTCGTATATTTCCCCGACAAGGCATCACAGGCATGGACATGCGACAAGGCTCTCGACCAAATCAACCAGGCAGTGGCTGCCGACCCACAACTGCTCTATATGACACAAAAGGCAGAGATACTATTCATCTCAAAACGTTACGACGACTCGTATAACACATACCGTGAAGTGATTGACAAGTTTGGCAAGACCCCGGAGGCATTCTACGGAGCCGCCCGCTGCAAGGAGATGCTCAACGACTCCACATCCTTCGTTGCCCTTCTCGACAGTGCCGTGGCTACATTCTCCCAGCCCTATCTCAAGGAGGCAGCTCCCTATCTCTTTGCCCGTGCCCAGGCTCTTGCCGGAACCGGAAAATATCGTCAGGCAGTCAACGACTACAACGAATACGAGAAACTAATGCCCGCACAAGTGACGGGTCAGTTCTACTATATCCGTGCCCAGGCTGAAATCCAGGGCCGTCTGTTCCAGCAGGCCATAAACGACTTCGACAGGGCAATAGCCAAGAATCCCGATGTCTTCCTGTTCCATTCCGAGAAAGCCTCCCTCCTCATCCGCGTCCATCTCCTTAACGAGGCTATAGAGGAAGCCAACGAATGTATCAGGCTCTCCCCTGACGCGAGCGACGGCTATCTTTTCCTTGGTCTCGCCCAGTGCTTGAAGAACGACAAGGCACATGGCGTGGTCAATTTGCTCAAGGCAAAGGATTTGGGCGACCCGCAGGCTGATGACCTCATAGAGAAATACGGTAAATAACATAATAAAACACAGAGTGAACTATGAAAAAATTTAGTTTTTTCCTGTTACTTAACCTTTTGGCTCTATCGTTTTGCCTTGCAGCTCCGCGTAGCTAACAGCAGGCAAGGCAGATTGCATTACAGAAAGCCGCTTCATTAGGTATAAGTAACGCAAGAGCCGCACTGAGGGGAGCACCTTCGGGCGAAGTTGGGTCAGAAGACAAAGCCTACTACCTGTTTGACAACGGTGGCGACAATGGCTTTGTAATTGTTTCGGGCGACGACAGGTTGCCCGAGGTTATTGGCTATGCCACTCACGGAATGTTGTCCGAGGACAATATGCCCGTTCAACTCAAGTCGCTTCTCGATGCCTTCGAGAAGCAGTATGCCACTATTGCCGACGACGATGCAAAAATGCAGATTGCCATTGCCGAGCGCAAGGCACTCACCGAAGCGTCATTGGCAGCAAATATATCAGTCTCACCCCTGCTTGGCGAAATTGCGTGGGGACAAGGAACTCCTTTCAACGACCTGTGTCCTCAGATTGGAGACACACATGCCGTGACTGGTTGCGTTGCGACGGCAATGGGACAGCTGATTAGATACCACCAATATCCGTCACAACTTCAGGCAGATATTCCGGGATATACAACGAAATCTTCTATAACCTTGCCTGCTATTAGTACCTCTGAGGCAGTATATGATTATGAGAAAATGCTGCCATATTACACTTCCGGCTCATATACAGAGGAGCAAGGTGAATCTGTTGCCAAACTCTTATATCACTGTGGATGTTCCGTTGAGATGGATTATGGCGTGAGCGGTTCTGGTGCAGTCACCAAGAGTGCTGCTGCGGCTTTAGGCAAATATTTCGGATATGACTCCAGTACTCTCGCATTCATTAGCCGGGAGGATTATACCTTAGCGCAATGGTGTGAGATTTTAGATCATGAACTGACAAACAGCCGTCCTGTTCTCTACGACGGCTCATCAGCGACACAGGGTGGCCATGCCTTTATATGCGACGGTGCTGACGGCTCAGGTTTCTACCATATCAACTGGGGATGGAATGGTGGCGCAAATGGTTATTTCGACATCTCGCTACTTAATTCCTCTGAAGCCAATACTACAAGCGGAGAAGACGGATTCAACGGTGGCATGGGAATGCTCATTGGCATTAAGCCTTCCACTTCTTTAGAAGGCGCAGCACCTCTTGCCTCATGGAAAAACTTATGTGCTGCAGTCAATAGTGTATCACTTACATCAGCTACCCGCGAAAATACTACAGGTACTTTTGGCGGAACAGTTAAAATGCGACTCAGCAATCTTTCGTTTACCGCCTTCTCTGGTTGGGTAGCTCTTGCTGTGAAGAATCAGGAGTCTGGTTTCACCATGATTTCAAGCAAATCGTATTTAAACTTATGGGCATCCCTTATTTCCGGCACATATTACATCACAGACCCCAATATTTCATTCAACTACGCCTTCCCCATTGGCACTACTAAGGTGTATGTTGTTTATGGTAGCGGTGATAATGCCAATATCTGCGGTTACAACGAGGGCAAGCCTTACTTCTATATAAACGCAACTGAAACTAATGCTTCTCACAGTGCGTATGGATATGCCTTGTCTGCCACACTTACAGCTGAGAATACCCTTTACAACGGTATCGATAACGTATTCAAACTCAATGTCAGCAATAGCGGAGAGGAAGAGTATTTGGCAAATGTGAAGGTCTATTATTCCAACACATCTGAAAAACCGGCATCAGCAACGAGCACCGCGCTGTTGACTGTACCGTCCGGTGGCAGCACAGAGCGAACACTTACCATCAATCCTGCCGAGTCAGGCAAGCTCTATGTATGGGTGGATGACGTTTATGACAAACCGCTTGTCACAGCCCAAGAATTCAATGTGGAGACTTCTTCCAAACCAGTTCTCACCCTCATCTCGGTTGAGTCAAATGCAATGGCTGATAGATATGAAATGCAAAACGCAATAGTTGTTAGTGGTGAGAACCAATATCAAGTCAAGGCTCCGAAGACTTACGATGATGCCGCAACGTTCACCTTCAAGGTTAAGAATACGGGTGGAGCGACAACATGTAGATGGGTGATGCAGTGTAGTGCTTTAGATGGTGCTTCTTCTACTGCGATTCAAAAAGCGGAAAGCAGATATATTGATTCTGGTGCTACTGAGGCATTTACTATAACAGCAACACCCGAACAAGTTGGCAGCAGATTCATAACAGGGATAATCTTTGTGGAAACAAGCACTCCTAACAATTTTACAACTCCCGACTGCTCAAATGACCTACCCAATTTAGTGCTCCCCATTATGGGTGGCCAAGCCATTGCTCTTCAAAAATATATGAGTGCCGTATATGTAGCAAAAACCACCCCATTGGAAACCCATCCCGACAATAATTCCAATTATTGGGCTACATACAGCAACCGCTCATCTGACGTTGAGTTTGGAGTGCCATCCGACAAGTCGTTTACCCTTTACAATGTCACAGTAAGCAACGGCAAGATGACTCTTACTCCACGCGAAGGCGAGTATGCCTACAAGGTGGCGGCTGGTGAGGCAGTGCTCGTCAAGAGCGACGCTAATTCCGTAAAAATTGACGATATTGGCACAGGCAATGGCCTTGAATCTCAATCTCCCAACGAACTCACCGCCACACCGGCTGATGAGCAAATAAAGAAGGCAGAAGAAGGCAAAGTGTTCTACCGCCTGACATACGACAATGTTGAGACTCAGAAAGACCTTGGCTTCTATCTCGGCGTGGCTACAGTGGATGGCAAGCTCTATAACGACGGTTCATACCTCAAGGCCACCCCGGGCAAGGGTTATCTGTATGTAAGCAAATCGGCAGCAACCGCCACCATCGGCACGTCACAGGCAAGATGTTTCATCCTCGGCGACGATGACCCCACAGGCATAGAGGGAGTCACATTATCAGAAAGCAAGTTGGACAACCACAATGCTGACACCCGCCTCTTCAACCTCCAGGGCCAGCAAGTGAAGACCCCCACCAAGGGACTATACATCAAGAGCAACAAGAAAGTATTAATTAAGTAAAAAAACATATCCATTATGAAGAAGAATTATATTAAGCCAGCAATCACGCTGCATGATTTTGAATGTAAGCCTCATCTTATGGCAGGTTCGCCAGAATACAATGAAGGCACAACACCATCTGATAATAATGAACAAATTTTTTAGGTAATTAAAAGAATCCCGTCTGAAATCACATCAGACGGGATTTTTACGTCTTACGAAAAGCTGTCCAATTATTCCAAGGGCGAAATGAATGCTTGGGAAATTCATTAGGAATAGACTCACGAAAACCATTATTATGCGCATTTTTCCATTAAAAATTGCATTATTTTGAGTGAAATCTACTGTAATGCTTCGATTTTTAGTATAAAAATTGATGATTTTTCGCTGCAAGGTGGCTAAATCTATTAGAAAAATGGCGTTTTTTGCCTCAAAAAAGGCTTCTACTGCCACCTTTGTCACCCTACTGCCACCCCTACTGCCACCACTTAATATATTGAATATTAAATATTTAAGCCCAAAGGTGGCAGTAGTGGCAGTAAAAATAACAAAATGTTTAGTATAAGAGTATAAAGACAGGGCAACCAGATGGCAACTGAATAGGGCATTCAGTTGTCAAGTGAATAGGGCAACCACTTGGTAAGTGAATAGGGCAATCACTTGGCATCCGCACAGCTGCGGGCGAGACTTCACAGTGGCAGCATAAAAAAAGCCCCGTCTGGAATCACTTCCGGACGGAACCCACCAAATAACTTTGTATCATGTAAATTAATGCTTTCTCTCAAATTTATTACATTATATGCAAATTTGAAATCTTAAAGATGTTTCGAAGGTCAAAGCCTCACGGCTTCGCCTTCACACTGACATCTTAGTGTTAATCCTAATACAAATCTTTCTACTTAAAACCTTAGAAGTAATTCACTAATTACCTAAATCGAAATAACTAACAATCTTTATTACCAATAACTAAAAACCTAAATAACATGTATGTTGTAATCGAAACGATTTTCTAACCTTTTGTCCTTTTGACGATGCAAAGGTACAACATTTTTTTGTTCAAGTCAATAGTTTTATATCGAAAAGTACAAAAAAAGCCTCTTCTATTGACAAATATCAAGTTTGTTGTGTGCGAACACACTGAAATTGTGGCGTATTTGCTCCAATAACCAAATTTTTAGTACCTTTGCACTCGAAAAACATAATATACATTATTATATATATGATTTGGCTGATAAAGAATGACGGCATGAAGGGCAGGCTCGGGAAATTAGTGCTGCCGATATTTATTGAGACGGCATTGGTGATGCTGCTCGGTGTGGTAGATACTGTGATGTTGAGCCAGCACTCTGACAACTCAGTGGCGGCAGTGGGTGTGGTTAACCAGATTGTCAACCTCGCCGTGCTGGTGTTTCAGGTGATTAGTTTCGGAACCACGGTGCTGTGCTCGCAATATCTCGGGGCAGGACTCAAGGAGCGCATGGTGCAGGCCACTGGTGTGGCTATCGTGCTTAATGCGGTGAGCGGAGCTATTATCAGTGCGTGCCTATACTTCGGTTGCACTGCCATACTGAAGCTGATGGGTCTGCGACCGGAACTGCTCACTGAGGGAGTCAGCTATATGCACATCGTGGGAGCATTTGCATTCTTCCAGGCCATATCGCTCGCCATATCAGCATCGCTGCGCAGTGCCGACAAGGCGAAATATCCGATGATGGTGACTGTGGTGGTGAACGTGCTGAATATCATCGGCAACTATACGCTCATATTCGGAAAGTTCGGTATGCCCGCCCTTGGAGTTGAGGGTGCTGCCATATCCACAAGCATTGCCCGCGGTGTGAGTATGGTGCTGCTGTTTGTCATTCTTTTCAGAAAACACATCCCCTCCTTCCCTGTCCGACTCTTCCGGCCGTTCCCGTGGATTGAGCTTAAGAACCTGCTCAAGATAGGTCTGCCTGCCGCAGGAGAGGAAATCAGCTATAGCGGCTCGCAGGTGGTTATCACCTTTTTTATAAATATGTTAGGCAACGAGGCACTCATCACGCGAACATATTGTTGGAACATGGCTTTTATTGTATGTGTATTCTCAATAGCCATGGGACAAGGCGGTGCTATTCTGATAGGTCATCTTGTGGGCGAGAAGAAGGTGAAGACGGCTTTTATACTTGGATGCTACACTCGCCGTGTGGCTATCGTCACGGCTGCCACATTCTCGGTGGTGCTCGCCATGTGCGGAGGTACAATACTCTCGTGGCTTACAGACAACCCGAATATTGTTAGCCTCGGTATAATTATAATGTGGGTGCAGGTGGCATTAGAGATTGGCCGTGCCATAAATATTTGGGCTACTCAGGCACTGAGGGCCACGGGCGACGTGAATTTCCAGTTTTATGTGGGCATCACGGTGCAATGGCTTGTGTCGGTGGTGCTTAGCTATCTCTTGGGAATACACTGGGACCTTGGGCTCATCGCCATGTGGGCAAGCTTTGCCTTGGACGAAAACATCAGGGGACTGATATTTATTTTCAGATGGAAGTCGATGAAGTGGGCAACCAAGAGTTTCGTGAATTGAAAAACACAGAGACACAGAGTTACAGAGTGATTATTCTCTGTATCTTTGAACAACTTATAAAAATTAACCTCTGTGTCTCCGTGTCTCTGTGTTTAAATTTTGCCAACGGGTTTCAAAAGATGTATCTCACTACGTAATATACGTGGGTGGCGAGGAGATAGAGAATGAGCAGCGGGGCAATGCTGCGTATGCCTCCCACAAGGGCGTCGAATACTGAGGGGACATCGGGGTAAGTGCCTGACATCACGCCATACTCCACTGAAAGGAGTATAACGCCGAAGCAGAATATCGGCACAAGCGCCTCACTGAAAGCCGAGGGAAAGAGTTCGCCCGTGACACTGAGGAGAATGGCATGGGGAACAAACGAGAAAAACGAGATTACCGCTATATATACAAGCACTGTGACAATGCTGAAGCGTAAGGCAACCCTCTGGCGATAGCGAAGTGCCCCATTACGGCGGCTCCACAATGAGCCAAGGTCATGGCAGAAACGCGAGACTCGCAATGCACCCCAAGCCATACCCGCAAGCAAAAGCCATACGAGCACCGACGACTGCATCTGGCGTATGAATCCGCCAAATGCCCAGCGTATTCCCTCGCTGCTGAGCATACTGTGGATGCCGCTCTCGGGATTGAGGGCGGCGAATATCCACGAGCCGACAGCCATCACCACTTCCACCAAGAGGAGCGACAACGACAGGTATGCCAATATCTTATTCTTCATCGGGATGGAGATTATCGACATCGATGATGCCCAACTCGATAGCCTTCACCACAAGACGGGTGGCATTGACTCCCATGCGTCCGTTGCCGCCGGGAAAGAGTTTCTGCACGAGTTCGTTCTGACGCTTCTCAAGGCTCTTCACTCCGAATGGCATCGCCTTGAGACTTGAAATCTGGTCCTTGGTATATCCAAGGGCAAGATGGCGCAGGAACCGCTCGTCATATTCATCTATCTCATAGTCGAGAAGTGCCTCCTGATTTGTAAGCTCACGGTTAACCGACAGCTTGAACCTATCTACAATCTTGCGGAGTATAGGCTCGTTGAACACCATGGTCTTGCCCTCCATCACCGAGCGCACGTCGCCACGGGTGAGCAGTTCGCCGCTTTTGAGTATTATACCGTCGGCACCGGCGTCGAGCACATCCACCCACAGTTTCTCATTCAGTATCTCACCTGTGAAGATGAGAACCTTGATTGCGGGATAAGACTCCTTGGTGTGTCTGCATATCTCAACGCCCACAGTAGTGGAACCGCCCAGACCGAGGTCGAGCAGCACGAGATCGGGCTGGTTGTCGCGTATGAGTCGCCAATATTCCGCCTCTGTATTCGCAGTACCAATGATTTCCGCTTCGGGAATATCGTTGCGTATGATACCTTCAGTGCCTTTTAGTTCGAGTAGCACGTCCTCTACTATTATTACCTTGAAATTATTCATCTTTATTATTTAAATTATATTGTAAGAGATTTGTATTCTATCGGAAGCCTTACCGTCACGTCCTCTCCGTTCATCCATATTCCGCATCCGCGCCGGTTGGTGGTTTCGGAGATGTCGCGCACCACCTGGCGCATCAGCAGGAAGGGGATATTGGCTGCCACGGACGGCGCGAAGATGTCGCCTTCGTCCGTCACTGTGTATGTAAGACGCGGAACGCTGAGTGAGAGCGTTACGTATTCACGGTCGGAGGTGAATCCCGCAAGGGTGGGCTTTTCGCCTCCGTTCTGCTTGCGCAACAGGTCGAAGAGCATGTCGAGCAGCTGGATATTCACTATCACACGAGGCAGATTGTCGTCAGCAGTGAACCAACGACCGAGGCTGACAACCGAGAGCGATATGTGCAGACGGTCGAACTGGCGCATTGCCTGCTGGCTCAATATCGAGTAGATGTCACGATAGTATGCCACGAGGTCGCGTATCTGGTCGAGTTCCTCTGTGGAGCTGACCAACTGTCTGATTCTGCTAGGATAATACATTGTCTCATGCTTAAGGGTGGATAGACAGTTGTCGATGATGGAGTTACTGATATACAACTGGTTGCACTCATATTCAGCCCTGTGAAGTTCGTCGGTGGCAGTATCCACGTCCGTGTTCTGACGTTGTCTGCGTGATATGTCGTCGGCGAGGGCCTTGCGTATCTCATCCACTATGGCAGTGAGTCGTTCGGGATATTCCGCCACATCGGTGATACGGCTGATGGCATCGAGTTTCTCCTCCGATGGAGTGTCGGCGGCAAGTATGGCATTTATGTCCTTCACTTTCTCCACGCAGAAACGGTAGTAGAGACGGTGGCGGTAATACAGCAGATAGTATGCCGGAAGTATCATGAGAAAGACAATTATGAGTATCACGACTGCTATATTCTTGTCAGTCTGCTGCGTGCGCATCATCTTGCAGTATGCTGGCAGCGAGGTGTCGGCGGAGAGTTCCTTGAATAGTCGGGTATAAACCTCGTTGTTATATCCGTATTCCTTCCATTTGTGCAACGCGAGACACGCCACTGCACTCTCGTTGCGCATGTCGAGGATAATGTCATAATCGGTGGGCACATTGTCCTGATGCCATTTCAGTTCGGGCATCTGGATTTCACTGCTTCCCAGTCGCGTCAGCAGATACTTGCCACCGGGGCAAACCGTTACGTAATGTTCGTTGAGATAGATGCGGCATGAATCGGCGAAAAAAAGCGTACGCTCATACGTGCCGTCAATATTGGAATAATATGCACTGTCGGCAAAGGCTGCCGCCTTCTGCAAGGCAGGGCTTTCAACGAGTTCTGCCGGCAAGGCTCTGTTGAAAGCGTCTTTCGCACAAGTACTTAGAGGACAGGAGAATGACAGGGCAAACGTGATAAGCGCGAGGATGAGTCGCGCCGCTCCTTTGGGAAGACGGAAATAGAATCGGCTTCCCCTACCCTTCTCGCTCTCTGCTGAAAGGAGGCACACGGCGAAACGCTGGCTTATCTTCTTGTATTTCTCGATGATGCCACGGCAGTTAAGGAGTCCGAAACCGAAACCCTTTTGGGAATTAGAATTCAGAAATGAGAAATTAGAATTTAGAAGTGATGGATTCATAACCTTTTCCAAGGTTTCCTTAGTCATTCCTTCCCCTGTGTCCTTCACGCTGATTTCGACGTAGTCCTCATGCTCCTCGGCAAAGATGGAGACCTTGCCGTTGGCAGGGGTGAACTTGCGCGCATTGTCTGCGAGGGTGTTAATCATGAAGAGGGTGAGCACTCGGTCTGCTTTCACCACGGCGGTGCTTTCAGCCACATCCAATGTCACACCTTTTATATTAAAAGACGTCTTGCCCTTGCGCACTATGTCAAAGACATCGGCTATGGGAAAACTCTCGATATGCAGGCTGAGCTTGCCCTTGCGCATCTGAATCCATTCGGTGAGCAGGGCGTTGTATTCGTTAATCTTGTCGGTGAGCTGAAGGATATAGTCGTATCTCTCCTTGCGAAGTTGAGGCGACTCGTCGGGGCGCGACATAAGCATTCGCACCTCGTTGATGATACGGTCGATGAAAGGAGTGACACTGTTGATGAGCGACATCTTCGCACGGTTTTCAAGATTCTGACGTGTATAGTCGGAAGTGCGCATCTCGCACATCAGCCTTTCCTCGTTGATTTCCTCGATACGCTCCTCGGTGAGCTGGCTCTCGCGCTGTTGCTCCTCTTGCCACTGGCGCAGTGGCTGCAGCAGTGAGTCGAGTTCGTCCTCGCTGCGGTCGCGACGCGAGAGGTGGTTGAACAACCATAGCAGGAACACGAGCAATATGATAGCACCGATAACCACCATAATCATGAGATTGAGCTGCGAGGAGGTTGCTTCGAGCTGCGCTGCTCGCGACTCGTAATATCTGTCCTGACGTGTGTTTTCCTGAAGGTCAAGATACTGGTTGCGGTTGAAGTCGCTCGCCTGTTTGTCGTTCACTGCTGAATAAGCCACGCTCATCTGCTCACGGATACTGGCTACAAGGTCGGGAGCCTGGGTGATTTTCTTGTCCTTGAGAGCCATGTTGAGGTAATATATGGCAGTCTCGAAATCACCCATACGTGTGAAGCATGAGGCAAGTGAGCGGTAACCACCCGCTATCTGATACACGTCACCATATTCCACGAAATACGTCAGTGCCTTTTCTGTCATATAACTCGGTATGAGTGAATCCGGCACGTTATAGCTTTCCTCGATTAGTCTAAGTCCGGGGGTGGCATCTAAAGTCTGAGTACGGTCTGCCGCATCAAGCAGATGTTCGGCTATAGCCTGTAATGAGTTAGCAGCAAAATACTTATAGCCATTGCGTGAAGCAATAATGTAACACTCCACAAGGCGTTCCATCTCCTGCTTCTTCACCTCCTGTGCCGAAACGTTATTGAACATTCCTCCTGCTCCCATATTATACAGGTAAGCCAGATATTGCGCCGTGTCGCGCCTGACATCACCCTGTGGATTGATGGCATTGAGCGCGGATGCTGACAATGGCATCAGTCCTACATAATAATAATAGGTGGAGCTGACGATGGCAAACTCTGATTCTGCATACACCATACGGCGTCTGAGCCGCGAGTCGAGTTGTTTTTCCTCCTCACGTATGCGGTTGATGCGCTGTTGGGCACGCTCGCGATAGTCGTAGAACTCACGGTTGCGCGACATTCGCTGGCAGAGTCGCATCTGCTGGATGTCGGCAATCAGCAGTTCCACCTGGTTGTCGGTGAGCGATGATATGGTGTTGAGGATTGAATCGGCACGCCCATAGTCCATGCGCATGATATCCACGAAGGCCATGTTGTTGAAAGCCTCCGCACGTCGGGCATCGTCGATGTCGAGCTTCAGCACACTGTCGGCATAGTGCAGCGTGGAATCAAGATTGGAGTAATGAGAAGCATAAGCCAAATCGTTCAACCTGTCCGCCTTGCCCCTGTCCTTCTGCGTACAAGCTGAAAAAACAAAAAGGTTCCATAGGAGAATCAACCCTATGGAACCTTGAAAAAACATATATTTATGCGCGGGCCTTGGCAATGTATCCAAGTGCCTCAGCACATTTGTCAGAGATTGCCTGCCAGTTCTCGGCTGCAATAACATCCTTCGGGAAAAGTTTAGAACCCATACCTACGCAATAAACGCCAGCCTTGATCCAAGAGGTGAGGTTCTCCTCGTCGGGAGACACACCGCCTGTAACCATGAGCTTCGACCATGGCATTGGAGCCATAAGTCCCTTGACGAGCTTTGTGCCGAGCACGTCGCCGGGGAATATCTTGCACAGGTCGCAACCAGTTTCCTGAGCTGCGCCCACCTCAGACACGCTGCCGCATCCTGGAGTGTATGGCACAAGACGGCGATTGCAGATCTTTGACACCTCGGGGTTGAACAGAGGACCAACCACGAAGCATGCGCCCAACTGGATGTAGAGGGCTGCCGTGGCGGGGTCAACAACAGAACCCACACCCATAGCCATCTCAGGGCACTCCTTGGCTGCGAACTTCACAACCTCGGCAAACACCTCATGTGCGAAATCGCCACGATTGGTAAACTCGAAGGCACGTACACCACCATCGTAGCAGGCCTTCACTACTTTCTTTGCTATCTCGGCATCCTTGTGGTAGAACACGGGCACCATTCCCGTTGCTCCCATCTTTGCAAGGACAGCCACCTTATCAAATTTTGCCATTAAGAACTTTAATCTTTTAATTCTTTCATTCTTTAATTTCCGAAGGACCTATCTCTGTACTCGTCCTGAAGCGTCGCCACCAGCGAGAGCCTCTACCTCTTCCTTGCTGACCATGTTGAAGTCACCTGGGATGGTGTGCTTCAATGCTGATGCTGCAACTGCGAACTCGAGGGCTGCACCCTGGTTGTCGGGATAAGTGAGCAGACCGTGGATAAGACCACCAGAGAAAGAGTCACCACCACCCACGCGGTCGATGATAGGCATGATGTCATAGTGCTTGCTCTGATAGAACTCCTGTCCGTTGTAGATAAGAGCCTTCCATCCGTTGTGGGTGGCAGAGAGAGACTCACGCAGTGTGGAAACCACATACTTGAATCCAAACTCCTTCATCATACCCTGGAAGATGCCATAGTATCCCTCGGCGTCGGTCTTTCCGCCCTCTACGTCAGCCTCTGGCTTGAATCCGAGGCAGAGCTGTGCGTCCTCCTCGTTGCCGATGCACACGTCAACATACTTCATCAGAGGCTTCATGATACTCTGTGCCTTCTCAGAAGTCCACAGCTTCTTGCGGAAGTTGAGGTCAACAGATACAGTCACACCGTGACGCTTTGCAGCCTCACATGCCAGGCGTGTCAGCTCAGCAGCCTTGTCGCTGATGGCAGGGGTGATACCGCTCCAGTGGAACCAGTCGGCTCCCTCCATGATAGCGTCGAAGTCGAAGTCAGAAGCGTCAGCCTCGGCGATGGAACTGCCTGCACGGTCATAGATAACCTTTGAAGGACGCATCGAAGCACCGGTTTCGAGATAATAAATACCTACACGATTGCCACCGCGGGCGATATAGTCAGTGTGAACTCCAAACTTGCGCAGCGCATTGACGGCACACTGGCCAATCTCATGCTTGGGCAACTTTGACACGAAGTAAGCCTCGTGACCATAGTTGGCACAGCTAACTGCCACATTTGCCTCACCACCGCCATACACGACGTCGAAGTACTCACTCTGCACAAATCTTTTCTGTCCTGGAGAAGACAGACGGAGCATTATTTCTCCTAATGTTACTACTTTTGCCATTTCTTGTTTTTTTAAATTAATTGTATTTGTAGATTCAATTTTTTACGTTTGCGACAACAAAATTACGCTAAATTATTGAACTGACAAAGAAAAAACGGGAAAATCTGCTATTTTTTACATTTTTTTTCGCTGTGCATTAGCACAATTCGTTTTTTATTGGTAATTTTGCACAAAAATTTAACTCATTTATGGCAAACGACAGAATTAGAATCAAGGACATCGCTTTGAGGTCTGGAGTATCGGTAGGCACTGTTGACAGGGTGCTTCACAACCGCCCAAGTGTCTCCAAGGAGGCAAGGGAGAAGGTGGAGAAGGCTCTGAAGGAAATGGACTACCAGCCCAACATGTATGCCAGTGCATTGGCATACAACAAGACCTACAACTTTATTTGCATCATGCCCAAGCACGAATCCGAAGCTTACTGGCAGGAGGTGGAGGACGGTGCCATGTGCGCACGTGACCACAGGCGCGACTTCCATGTCAACGTGGAAATGATGTATTACCGTCGCTTCAACCAAAGCACATTCACCAAGGTCACACTGGAATGTCTCAACAAACAGCCCGACGGAGTGGTCATCGTACCCTCAACGCTCGATGTCACCCGCGAGTTCACCGACAAGCTGCACGAACTGAACATACCGTTCATCATGCTTGACTCTTATATGCCAGACCTCAAACCTCTGTCGTTTTTTGGCCAGGACTCTTTCTGCAGCGGTTACTTCGCCGGACGTATGCTTATGCTCATTGCATCCAAGGAAAAGCAAATAATGATGATGAAGCAGATGCTCAACGGCAACGTGGCAAGCAAGCAGCAGGAAAACCGCGAGACGGGATTCCGCCATTACATGCGCGACCACTTCCCCAATGTTGAGATTACCGTGGTAAACCTGCCGCTCGACGTGGAGAGGGAGAAATATTCGGAGATTCTCGAAAAGTTTTTCACCGAGCATCCCCATGTCCACCACTGCATCACGTTCAACTCCAAGGCGCATCTCGTGGGTGAGTTCCTCTTGCGCAGCAACCGTCGCAACGTGCAGATCATGGGATATGACATGGTGAAAAAGAATGCCGAGTGTGTGAAGCAAGGCTCCATCTCGTTCCTTATTGCCCAGCACGGATATATGCAGGGATATTCCAGCATCGACTCCCTCTTCCAGGCGATAGTGCTTAAGAAAGAGGTGAACCCCGTGAACTACGTGCCCATCGAACTGCTCACAAGGGAGAACGTGGAGTTTTACAGGAGGGAACAGCTTTGAAATGAAGAGTGAAGAATGAAGAATGAAGAATGAAGAATGAAGAATGAAGAATGAAGAATGAAGAATGAAGAATTGCTGCGCGAACCGAATGCAGAACCGAGCTTGCTCGAGTTATGCTGAGGTGAAGCCAGCTATCGACGAAGTCAATGAAGAGTGAAGAGTGAAGAATAGAT
>JALFIX010000080.1 GCA_022775105.1 Prevotella sp.
CGGTGCTTCTCGTTGTCTATTACCGGCAACGTGCTCTCATCAACCTGTATGTAGTCTTTATTCATTATCTGCTCCCGGAGCTTGTCGTGCAACGGCCGCAGTTTGGAGCAGACGGCCGCGAACCAGTCGTTTATCGTCGCATCGCTCAAGACAACACCCAACTCCTTGTATTTCTGTATCTGTCTGTAGAATGGAAGATGATATATGTACTTGTTGATCAGGATGTCTGCCAGCAGGCTCTCAGAGGCCATCCCTTTGGGGATTATCATTTCAGGCAGAGGGGCTATCTCGAATGCCTGCCTATCAGGATTCTCCACCTGAAGACTGCTCTTGAGAACGAACTTATGGCGAGCTGTCCTTTCGATGTACATCTGTGCTGGCCTAATTGCAATTCTGTCTGTATTCTCGACTCCTATCTCAACATAGTCCGGATTGTCCTTCATTCCTTCGGGATATATGTCGGTGACAATGACTGGGAGATTGGAGTAGACAGGCTTGCGGACTTCGCGCTTATGCGCCTTGACTTCAATGACCTTGGCGTTCTGTTCCTCCATTGACTTAACTTCGGCATCAAGGGCTGCTTGCTCCTCCTCGCTCAGTTGCTCGTTGAACAGAGTTGGTTCAAGTGCCGACGGGTCAAGCGGAAGATTCTTCTCGCTCATCTTCCCGAAGAGCTTCTTGCGGTACCATTCCATCATGGATTTCAGGGAAGATACGGCATTCTCGAGTTCAGCCTTCTCGGCAGAGAGTTTTTTAACCTCTGCCAGAAGCCTTTTGTTCTCCTCGAAAAGAGCCTGTATTTCCTTTGTTTCCATAACATAAAGATACGGAAAAAGTGCCATATACGCAAGTCTATGGCACCTTTTTGTTCAATTATTTTCTCATTTTCAGAGACTATTCGAGAGCATTTTCATTCTTCTGACATAAGGGCTTTCAAGGGCGGAACGCACCATTCTGATCACATCTTCATAGGAGATTCCCGAGGATATGACATCTTCATCGGATGATGTAATGGCGGGTTTCATACGGCCCATGTCGAGACGGAGTGCATATAGGACCAGACCACCCTCTTCCCGACGCAGCATTTTCATCATATTGCGGCTCGCGTTCATGAAGATGTACACGTCACCGCTCCCAAGGCTTGCACACATCGCGTTGGTAACGATGCCGCTCAGACCGTTGAAGCTCTTGCGCATATCCACCGGCTTGTTGTACAGCCAGTACTTTACGCCACCGTCCAGACTAAACATTGCTTGCCGATATTATCTCGCGCAGATGCGCTGCGGTCATGTTCCCCTGGATGCGCATTGCCGAACCGCAGGAAGTGCGGATCTCCACTGTCAGGAAGCTTTCCTGGTCCTGAGGCTTCTGCTGTTTGCCTTTAGATCTCTGTGCGGGAACAGACTGAACAGGAGTCGTACCCGGCATCATCGGAATAAACCCAGCTGGAACCAGTGACTGCTCGTCCTCTTCACGATATTTGCGCTTCCACCTATAGTACTGGTGTTTGGCGATTCCGTGGCTATCCAGATATTCCTGATGGCTGATGTGCTGCTCCTCGCATTCTCTATCGATTGCAGCGATTTCTTCTCGTGTCATCATAAAATCTCGATTTTTTGCAAAGGTAGCCCGGCTAACGCCAGGCTACAATATGCACTTCGTCGGATGCTTACGTAACGGCAAAGTAACAGTCAATGACAGCGAGTGACGGTCAGTGGCGCGTCACTAAACGAAAGTGACAGCAACCTATCAAAAATTGCTGCCACTTCATTGTTATTGGGTGTCACACGTACTTCGTCGGAGGCTTACGTCGTGGTGTTGCTGAGATTTCCCGAGCTCGTGCCCCATCTGAAGCCGACCTCGGATACCGACCCCGTCACAAAAGAATAAGAGCCAGACAGGGTCGCCCCTGTCTGACTGATATTCGTCGTTCCGTCGGTAGTTACTGTTGCGTTGGGCTCTTCATCCCCGTCGCCGACGACGGATGGGAGTCATTTGTATTCAACGGTCATTGTGCTAGCTCTCCACTGAGCTGAATTAGTAAATGTCACAGTTGTAGCAGGAGAGGTCAAAACTATTGATACATCATTTGAGGACGTGGAAACAGTACCAAGATTTGCATTAGTCATCGTCGTTTTAAGCACTGTAACATACTTGGACTCCGAACAAGTAATTGTTATTTTGGTAATATTTCCTTCCGAAGAACTAACAACAAATTCATTTGAAGCATAGAACCTACCAGGGGTATATTCTGCATAACTGGATCCTTTCTTCACATCAGAATAAGTTATTGCCTTA
>JALFIX010000230.1 GCA_022775105.1 Prevotella sp.
ATCTACACCTGTAAAGTTGCTGCTCTTGATGGTCAGCAGGTTCTGTGCTGAAAGATAGAAGCGCAGGCGTTCCATATAGAGTTTGTTGGCAATCGCCTTGGGTACGTTGTAGCCAATCTGTATGTTGCGTAGTTTTAGGAACGAGCCATTCTCAACATAATAGCTTGACACACGTGTCTCGTTATTATTGTTATATGTTGACAATGCCGGGATAGTTGAGTTGGGATTTGTCGGCGACCATGCGTCGAGCAAACGCTTTCCCTTGTTGAGGTTTGCCACATTTACACCTGCCCAGAGGTCGGTTTCCTTTTTCAGGTCGGAGATGACGTCAACACCCTGCACGCCCTGCCAGAACATCGTTAAGTCCCAATTCTTATATTGCAGATAGATGTTGAATCCATAGCTGAAATCGGGCACTGGAGAGTAAATCCAATCCTGGTCGGCCTCCGTGATCATTCCGTCGCCGTTGAGGTCCTTGAAGCGCATTCTTCCAACTCCAGCACCTGTTTGCGTAGCATGGTTGTCCACCTCTTCCTGACTCTTGAATATGCCGTCGAAGACATATCCCACCTGTGCACCCATAGGATGGCCTATTACACTCTTCACGCCGTTACCTCCAAAGTCGCCGTTGGCGGCCACTGTCTCGGGCAGTTTGGTTATTTCGTTGCGATATGTTCCGAGGTTGGCAGTGATATCATAGCTAAAATCACCTATGCTGTTGCGGTAGCCGAGGTTAAGCTCAACACCGTTGTTCTTCATCTCTCCGGCATTGATCCACATCGAACTTCCCTCGCCCATTGCCGCTATTCCTGCCATATAGAGAAGTATGTCCTTTGTCTTCTTATGGAAGTAATCGAAACTACCATAAAGTGTGTTGTTGAAGAGCGAGAAGTCCACACCGATATTAGTCTGTGTGGTTGTCTCCCACTTGATGTCGTCATTACCAATCTGTATGCGTTTGAAGCCCGACTGAAGTATCTGTCCGCCATTGGTACCTGCAATGTCGTAAGATGTACCAAAGCTGTTGCCACCGAAATTCGAGTCACCATATACGGCTTGGTAGAGCGTATAACGGGCGGTGTTGGATATTTCCTGGTTACCTGTCTGACCCCATGACGCACGTAGCTTAAGGTCGTAGAGCCATGAGCTTGTCTTCTTCATGAAATCCTCTTGTGTCACACGCCATCCCACACTTACCGATGGGAATGTTCCATATTTATTGTTCTTACCAAAACGGCTCGAACCGTCACGACGTACTGTTACCGATGCCAAATATTTGTCGGCGTATGTATAGTTAGCCTTGCCGAAGAAAGAGATGAGTGAGTAACCGCTGCCAGAACCGTAGGCTTTCTCGACTCCCGTACCGGCATCTGGCCACATATAGTCGGTGTTGAGCGTTTCATAGTCATAACGCTTGCCCGAGAACCACACGTCATCTTGTCTGTTGACTTCCATACCGAGCATATAGTCGGCACGGTGCTTGCCTATTTCCATATTATAGGTAGCCACGGCATTCCACATCCATTTCATCCAATGTTCCTGCTTTGCCTCCACTGCATTCTCGTCGTTTGCCACATTACCATTTGATATTGGCATAGTGAAGATTCTCTGCTGTTTCTGCGCATAGTCTATACCGGCAGTGGTGCGGATGTTGAAACCCTTAAAGAGGGCGAGGTTAAGATATACATCACCGAATGCACGCCAGTATGTATAGCGGTTGTCCTTATTACGCTCCAAGCGACCGAGAGGGTTTTCACGGTCGGCATATCCACCGGTAAGGTTGGCATATTCACCCTTGGTGTTATATACAGGGAACGAAGGGTTGAACTGCAATACATTCTCAAGGAATCCTCCTGGCGCGCTCACTTCCGAAGTACGGTTCAACGTAAAGTGCTCACCGATGGTCAAGGCATTGCCTATCAGTTTGTAGTCGCTATTGATACGTGCTGAAAGACGCTCGAAATCCGAATGCTTGATTATACCAAGATTCTTATAGTAGCCAAGCGAGAGATAGCTCGAACCCTTATCATTGCCATTACTCACGCTTACATTATAGTTTTGGATTATACCCGTACGTGTCGTTTCCTTAACCCAGTCGGTGTCGGCGGCAGGAACCGTGTTGGTATCATCAAGATATTTTTGCATAGTCACCTTATATAATTGAGGATTGCCCTGTGCGTCATATCCCCAGTCAAAGTGATAGCCAAGATTGTTGTTGTTGGGATTAAGTCCGTCGTTTACGTTTGCTTGCCAATAAGCCTGTCCCCACTGCTCTGCATTAAGCACTTCCAGCTTGTTGGCATAAAAAGAGGCGGCTATACTGGCATCGAAATCAACCTTCACCTTGCCGTCCTTGCCTTTCTTGGTGGTGATGATTATTACACCATTGGCAGCACGTGAACCGTAGATTGAAGCTGATGCGGCATCCTTTAGCACTTGTATCGACTCTATGTCGTTGCCATTAAGTTCATGCATTCCTGACTTTGTCGGCACTCCGTCAATTATATAAAGAGGGTCATTGTTGTTAAGAGTTCCAATACCACGTATGCGCACAGTGGCTGCACCTGAAGGAGTACCGTCGGCTGAGATATTCATTCCAGGCACTCGGCCTTGAAGAGCCTTGATTGGGTTGTTCTCGTTTTGCTTCTGCAGCTCGTCAACGCTCACCACCGAGACAGCACCTGTAAGATCCGCCTTTCGCTGTGTGGTATAACCAGTCACAACAAGCTCATTCAGCATACTTGAGGTTTCAACGAGCACAACCCTTAAACCTTTTCCTGCCTTTAGTTCCTGAGTCTCATATCCAATATATGAAACTACAAGATTGGCATCACCATTACACGACAATTTGAAATTTCCGTCAATGTCGGTAATCGTACCGTTATTGGTACCTTTCTCCATGATTGTCGCTCCGATGATGGTCTCGCCGGTCTGATCGACCACCGTTCCCGAAGCTTCAATCTTTTGCGCATATAATATGGTACTGACCATACACATTAGCGCCACGATTGCTAATCTTTTTACGTTTCTCATTTTTTTGTTATTTAGATGTTTCGAATTGTTTTCGCTGCAAAAGTACGGCGAAAAAACAACCGAGACATTAAAAAATCGTGCATTTCATCGCAAAATTGATACAATGTAACATATTTGCAAGAGAATGCACGATATTTGATATTTTTAGTTATTCCTTATCTCCCCCGGACTCACGCCATATTCGTCCTTGAAGCACTTGGCGAAATAGGAGGGGGCACTGAAACCGGTGTCGTAGGCTATTTCGGAGACTGACTTGTCGG
This sequence comes from Prevotella sp., assembly GCA_022775105.1. Classification (GTDB taxonomy): domain Bacteria; phylum Bacteroidota; class Bacteroidia; order Bacteroidales; family Bacteroidaceae; genus Prevotella. The sequence goes on from JALFIX010000230.1 coordinate 3,294, forward strand.
TGGTTTCGAGCATCTGCTTGCCGCGGGCAAGGCGGGCCTTGCGCAGAAGTTCGACGGGAGTTGTGCCCGTGAGCGACTTTATCTTGCGATAGAGCTGCACACGACTCATGCCCATCTCCTCGCCTATGCGCTCCACGTTGAAGTCGGCATCGCTTAGGTTTTGCTGGAGTATCGAGCGGAAACGTTCTAGGAACGGACTCTCGTGAGTGGGAGTGTCGGCAGGAGCTACAACATCCTTTGCAACCTCCTCGTTGACAATCACCTTGGCGAGATAGAACCTATATGCCAATACCGCAAGGATAATGATGATAATGATGACAATGATGCAAGCCACGATAATCTTCTGTTGCAGATTGACCTGAGAGAAATAGACATCGAGCTTGGCATAGACGGTTTCGAGGTCGGAGCTTGATCGCTGCAACTCCTTGTCCTGAAGGAGCATGAGGTCGGCATTGGTCTTATCCACAATAGCAGACTGCACCAGGTTGGTGCGCTCGTATTTCTCGCCTTGGAGTATTTTAAGAGCCAAGCGCATGAGTTCCACGCCTTGCGTGGGATAGATATATGTGGCAACGAGATTGTCGTTCTTCACGGCCTCAACACCGCCTCCGGGCGAAGGCAGGGCGTCCACTCCGTAATACCTTATATTATTAATTCCGCGAGCCATCGCCACCTTGCGCGCTCCAAGGGCAAGGCGGTCGTTATGTCCGAAGACACAGTCGATGGCAGTTTCTCGGCTCAACACATCGTTCATGGCCTTCTCTCCGCTCTCCTGAGTCCAGTCGCCAAGCTCCGATGAAATCAGACGTATTTCGGGGAAGGCGGCAATGGATTCCGTAAAACCGCGATGGCGGTCGATGGCTGCCGACGAACCTTTCAGACCGGTAATCTCCACGAGCGTGCCCTTGCCTCCCATCTGCGTGGCTATGAGTTGTCCCATGGTCTTGCCCACGAGATAGTTGTCGGCACCCATGAAGGCGGTGTATTTATTGCTGTTGGTATTGCGGTCGAAGAGTATGACGGGGATGCCGCAGTCGTATGCACTGTCGATGACGGCCGTTAGTTTCTCGGCGGAATTGGGCGCAACGATGAGGAGATCCACCCTCTCGTTGATGAAATGGCGTATCTGCTCAATCTGCCTTTGGTCGTTGTCCTCGGCAGAGAGGAACTCCAACGTCACATTGTCGCTCACATATCCCCCGATGACCAGTTCGCGGTTGAGTTTGTCGCGCCATATATCCTCGGAGCATTGCGACACGCCAATCCTCCACTTCTTCTGTTCCTCGGCGCATCCGACGAACAGAATGGCGGCGATGAATAATAACACTACCTTCTTCATATTTTTTGCAATCAGTATATAATAGATGTTTAAAGCCGCCACAAAAATACGAAAAAGATTTGATTTGTCGGAATAAAGGGGGCTTATTCCGCCAAATTATAACAATATTTAGCTAATTTGGCGGGATTGGGCATTGTGACGACCTACATAC
>JALFIX010000239.1 GCA_022775105.1 Prevotella sp.
CCACCATCACGTTGCGCTGTCCCTGGATGATGGCCTCGATGGCTCCAACACCGGTGCGGCTGGCAAGTATGCGGTCGCGGGCTGTGGGGCGTCCGCCGCGCTGAAGGTGACCGAGGATTGACACTCGCACGTCGAAGTCGGGGAACTCCTTCTTCACACGGTCGGCATAGTAGAGGGCACCGCACTTGGGACTCTCGGACACGATGACGATACAGCTCTTCTTGGACTTGCGGATTCCGCGCTCCATGAATCGTCCCAACTGGTCAACGTCGGTTGCCTCCTCGGGGATAATGGCTGCCTCGGCACCACTGGCGATGGCTGAGTTCTGGGCGAGGAATCCGGCATCGCGGCCCATCACCTCGATGAAGAAGATGCGCTCGTGGCTCTGGGCTGTGTCGCGGATGCGGTCAACGCACTCGAGGATTGTGTTGAGCGTTGTGTCGTAGCCGATGGTGGAGTCGGTGCCGTAGAGGTCGTTGTCGATTGTGCCGGGCAGACCGATACATGGCACGTCATATTCAGCTGCAAAATTGCGGGCACCGGTGAGCGAACCATTACCGCCTATCACCACAAGGGCGTCGATATTCTCCTTCACTAATGTGTCGTATGCCTTCTGCATACCCTCGGGGGTCATGAACTCCTTGCTGCGGGCGGTCTTCAGGATAGTTCCACCCTGCATGATGATACCGCTGACGTTCTCGGTGGTGAAAGGGCGGACCTCACCGTTGATGAGTCCGTCGTAGCCGCGATAGATTCCCTTGATCTGGAAACCGTTGTAGATACCAGCTCTCGTGACGGCACGTATAGCTGCATTCATGCCCGGAGCGTCGCCTCCTGATGTCAAAACACCAATTGTCTTAATCTTTGCCATAAGCTAAATTTTATTTTGATTACTATCTTTACCTTATTATATATAAAATATTATCCCACAAAATAAACTTCCGCCCACAGGACAGCCATTCCAACAAGCCAACCTACAGCCACCTTGGGCGTGATGCTCTTGAAATACCATCCGATGTGAATGCGTTCCATCTTCATCAATGCTAATCCGCTCGACGATGCAAAACACAGGAGACAGCCTCCGATGCTTGTGCTATAGACCAGCAGTTTCCAGTAAGCACCGTTCTGAACGAAGTTTTCCATATAGTCGGAATCTGCCCACATTGCCAACTGGCTTGTATCAACCACGGAATACATCGAAAGGCCTGTCATCGCCACAGTGAAGGTATCGACCACTCCACTGATGAGTCCGGCGATGATGCCCACTATCCATATATTATGGATGTTATAGTCGAACCACTCCGAGACGGTTGCAAAGAATCCTGTCTCTGCCACCACTCCAAGGGCGAGCATGATACCCATCACGAAGAGTATCAACTGTATGCTTCCATACTGAACAGACTGGGGCGAGCGTCGCTGAACCATCTTGTCGCTGTTGATGAGCTTGCGGTTGAACGCCTCGTTGACTACCCACAGCACCGACAGCACGCAGAGTGCGCCGAGGAAGGGGCTAAGCTTGGTGATGTTATGGAATGTGGGAATGAACCACAGTCCGCCAATGCCCACGAAGAGCATGATGATACGTTGCCAATAGTTGAGGTTGGTGTCGTCGCCACGGTAGGGCATTGCGGGCCATTCCACGTCGAGCCTGTCAGGCAGTGACATCTGGATGAGCACGGTGGGAAACACCCATGCCACCATGGCGGGCAGGAAGAGGTAAGCCGAGAAGTTGGTGGCAGTGACTGCCTCCCCACCCCACAGTATCACTCCAGCAGGGTCGCCGATGACGGTGAAACATCCTCCGGCATTGGCTGCCAGGACTATGGCACTGCCAATGAGCATACGCTGACGTCGGTTCTGCACGATATTGCGCATTATGACAAGCATCATGGTTGTAGTGGTGAGGTTGTCGAGATTGGCTGAGATAAGAAATGTTGCTACAGTGATAGTCCACAACAGTCGCTTGGAGTTGCGAGTCCTGATCCACTTGCTTATAAAGTCAAAGCAACCGTTGTTGTTGAGTATCTCGATGATGGACATTGTGGCAAGGAGGAACATCACGATAGCCGCTGCCTTGCCAACATATTTCAGGAATATATTGTCATAGATAAAGAACTTCACGGCATTGCTGTTTGCCTCTTCGCCTGCAAGGAAATCAATGTATTCGTGGGGATGTTGGCTCATCACGAAGTCCGTGCCATAGCAGATGTAGAACACCCACCCTGCGGTACCCATAAACATGGCGATTGCCGCCTTGTTCACGTTTGTCAGGTGGGCCGTGGCTATCAAAACATAGCCTAACAGCAGTAGAAGGACTATTATCAGAGTCATCATAACAAATACAATATTTCGTTTTCAACGTGCAAAGATAATAATCTTTGGGAAAAGAAAGAAAAAAAAAGCAACTTTTTTTGTTGCTTTAACGGAAATTTAATATTTATTAAAATGAAGAGTGAAGAATGAAGAATGAAGAATGAAGAATGGGCTGCGCAAACCAACGCGGTAGCAACTTCTTCATTCTTCACTCTTCATTCTTCATTTACAAAATCATCCTCCAAAGTTGTCGTACATAATCGACTCCGGTTCTACACCTAACGAGTCGAGCATGCCAACGACTGCCTTTGACATCGGGCCGGGACCACACATGTAGTACTCGATGTCCTCGGGAGCCTCGTGGTCTTTCAGATATGTGTTGAACATCACCTGATGAACGAAGCCTGCGGTGTATTTCACTCCTGCGGCATCGGCTGCCGGGTCGGGACGGTCGAGAGCCAGATGGAAGTGGAAGTTTGGATACTCCTTCTCCAAGCCGAGGAAGTCGTCGAGATAGAACACCTCGTTGAGGGCGCGGGCGCCATAGAAGTAGTGCATCTCGCGGTCGGTTGTATGCAGAGTCTTGGTCATGTGCATAATCTGGGCGCGAAGAGGAGCCATACCAGCACCACCACCTACCCAAATCATCTCACGCTTGGAGTCGAAGTGAGGATGGAAATCTCCATAAGGACCGCTCATCACAACCTTGTCTCCCGGTTTCAGGGTGAAGATATATGAAGAAGCAATACCGGGATTAACGTCCATGAATCCGCTGCGGTCGGGCTTGAACGGAGGTGTGGCTATACGCACTGTCAGCATGAACACGTCGCCCTCGGCGGGATAGTTGGCCATTGAGTAGGCGCGGATGGTAGGTTCGGTGTTCACACACTTCAGCGGGAACAGGCCGAACTTCTGCCATGCGGGCAGATACTCGTCGCCGATAAGGCTCTTGTCGATGTCCTTGTCGTAGTCGATTGAGAATGCTGGAATCTTGATCTGGGCATACGAACCGGGGAGGAAGTCCATGTGGGCTCCCTTGGGCAACTGCACCTTGAATTCCTTGATGAACGTGGCGACGTTCTTGTTGGAGATAACCGTACATTCGTATTCCTTCACTCCGAGCACACTCTCCGGCACGCGGATGTTCATGTCGCTCTTAACCTTGCACTGGCATCCCAAGCGCCAGTTATCCTTTATTTCCTTGCGTGTGAAATGGGGTTTCTCCGAATCGAGAATCTCGCCACCGCCTTCGAGCACCTGCACCTTGCACTGTCCGCAGGAAGCCTTGCCTCCACATGCCGAGGGCAGGAAGATGCCATTCTCGTTGAGCGTGGTCATAAGGCTGCTGCCCTGTCCCACAGAGATGGTACGGTCGCCGTTGATGGTGATGTTGACGTTTCCGCTTGGCGAGAGATACTTTTTCGCCACGAGCAGAAGGATGACGATGAGCAGAATCAACGTGAGAAACACTCCGATGCTTACTAATATAAACATGATGCTAATCCTCCTTACTTTTAGATTTTAAGACCTGAGAAGCACATCATGGCCATTGCCATGAGTCCTACTGTGATAAACGTAATTCCCAATCCCTGCAGTGGCTTTGGCACGTCGCTGTATTCCATCTTCTCGCGGATGGCACCCATGGAGATGATGGCGAGCGTCCAGCCAAGACCTGAGCCAAAGGCATATACGAGGGCATCCAACACGCTGCCTATGTACTGCGAGTTGGAGGGATCGAGATTGATGCGCTGCTGCATGAAGAGAGATGCACCCATAATGGCGCAGTTAACGGCTATCAGCGGCAGGAAGATACCGAGGGCGGCATAGAGCGAGGGAGAATATCTCTCGACAATCATCTCAACAAGCTGCACGATACCTGCAATCACTGCAATAAAAAGAATGAAGCTCAGATAAGAAAGGTCAACTCCCTCAACGAGGCAGTCGGGACCTAAGATCTTGGTCTGAAGCAGATAATCCACCGGCACTGTCACCATGAGCACGAAGGTCACGGCGAGTCCGAGTCCCAGTGATGTCTTCACGTTCTTCGACACTGCTAAGAATGAGCACATTCCTAAGAAGAACGCGAATATCATGTTGTCCACGAATATGGACCTGAAAAACAGATTTATCATCGTAAAAAACTTTAATTCTTTATTTTTTTAATCTTTTAATATCTTCAAAGATTTACTTCTCTTTGAAGAAATACGCCCTGTGCACCCATATTACGCATCCCAGGAGGATGAGCGCCATGGCAGGCATGGTCATCATACCGTTGTTGACGTATCCGAAGTCATACACTGCATCAGGCAGAATCTGGAAACCGAGAAGCGAACCACGTCCGAAGAACTCGCGCACTCCACCCACGATAACGAGAATCATGGCATATCCCAATCCATTGCTCACACCGTCGATGAAACTCGGCCATGGCTTGTTCATCATGGCAAAAGCCTCAAGGCGACCCATAAGGATACAGTTGGTGATGATAAGACCCACATATACCGAGAGCTGCACGCTGACGTCGTAGGCGAAAGCCTTGAGAATCTGGCTAACGATGGTCACGAGGGCTGCCACAACCACAAGCTGCACAACAATACGGATGCGTGTGGGGATAGTCTTGCGGATGAGAGAGATAATCACGTTGGCAAATGCTGTGATGACAGTCACTGCCAGTCCCATCACAATGGCAGGCTTGAGCTGCGAAGTGACGGCAAGGGCGGAACAGATACCGAGCACCTGAACCAATATGGGATGGTCGAGATTCAGCGGATTGCTGAACACTTCCTTATTCTCCTTAGAAAACAATTTACTCATAATCCATTCCTCCTTATTTCTTTAGATAATTAACATATTTTACAAAGCAGTCCTGAAGCATCAGGCTCACTCCGTCGGAAGTAAGTGTTGCTCCGGTGACGGCATCACACTCCGAAGCGGGATTCTTGACGTCGGACTTCTTCTTGACGGCAATGGCAACCTCCTGACCGTCGGCAGAGAATATCTTCTTGCCCTTGAACTGGTCCTGCCAAGCCTGGCTGTCCTTGATTTCCGCGCCAAGTCCGGCTGTCTCGCTGTCGTGGTTGAAGTATGCACCATAAACGGTGTTCTTGTCCTCGTCGAGTCCGATATAGCCCCAGATGGGTCCCCAGAGTCCCATACCATAAACAGGTATCACGTATTTCTTCTTGCCGTCCACCTCGCACTCATACACGGCGAGTTTTCCGGCCTTATAGTCAGCACTGTTGAGCTTGAATGCGGCGTTCTCTCCGCCCTGCTCTCCAGCCTTAACCACCTGTGCGTCGGCATCGACAATCATGTCAGCCTTCACCACCTTCTTGTACATCTCAGCTGACTCATTGTCGCCGAGGTCACGGATGTTGAGTGCGGCAAGAATCTGCTTCTTCTTGTCGAGAGCCACATTGACATCCTGCATCGGCTTGAGAGCCTGGAAGATGAAGGCGAGCAAAAATGCCACGACTATCACCAGCACCGCACTATATATAATAATGTATGAATTCTTATTTGTATTCATGAATTCTGTTTTTTTACTCTTATTTATTTTATTTCTGAAGAACCGCAATATTTTTTAAAACCACAGAGTTTTGGAGAGTAGGAGTATTATCTTAAGAAAGAGATTTAATGCCTTTGGCATTTTGAGATATCAGAGAGCTGCGCATCTTGCATGCCGGATGGAAACTCTGCGACCTCCGTCGCTTGCGACCAACTCTATTTATCTGTTATCTCTTTTACTCTTTATCTCTGTGGTTTAAAAAAATCATTCTTAATTCTTCACTCTCTTTGCTCTCTTCCTGACGTTTGCATCAACCACATAGTGGTCTATCAGCGGAGCCATCATGTTGCCGAAGAGGATGGCAAGCATCATTCCCTCGGGGAATCCGGGGTTCATCACACGGATGATAACAGCCAGGGCACCGATGATAAATCCATAGATATACTTGCCACAGTCAGTGCGCGCACTCGTAACAGGGTCGGTGGCCATAAACACTGCACCGAAGGCGAAACCGCCATATACCAAATGCTCATACCAGGTGATTGACAGGCCTGTCTGCTCGAACACCACAGCCATAAGGCTGCCGCCTACAACCACGCTCAGCATAGTGCGCCATGAGGCTATGCCTGTCCAAAGAAGGATGACGGCACCGATGGCGATGGCAACCACGCTTGTCTCACCAATACTTCCCGGAATGAAACCGAGGATAGCGTCGGAGAGAGAGGCAGTCACGTTGGTGCCGGCAGCAAGCTGTCCCAGAGGAGTGGCCTGCGCGAATGTGTCGGGCAGTGTGTTTCCAAGACCGAAGATAGTGTCCTGGGCCACCCAAACCGTGTCGCCGCTCATCTTGGTGGGATAAGAAAAGAAGAGGAACGCGCGTGCGACGAGAGCCACGTTGAAGATATTCATACCCGTTCCGCCGAAAATCTCCTTGCCGATAACCACGGCAAAGGCAACGGCGATGGCAATCATCCACAGCGGACAGCCAACGGGCACAATCATCGGGATGATGATACCCGAGACGAGATAACCCTCCTGGATTTCCTCACCCTTCCACTGTGCCCATGCAAACTCGATGCCAAGACCAATGATATAGCTGACAAGAATCTTGGGCAGCACTGCAAGCACTCCATAGAAGAACACTTCGCAGAAACTTGCCGAACCAAGGGTCCCGGCAGCAAGATAATTCTGATAACCAACATTGTACATGCCGAAGAGCAAGGCAGGCAACAGGGCGATGACCACCATACTCATTATGCGCTTCGAGTCAATCGCATCGTGGATATGGACTCCCGTCTTAGCCGTGTCGTTAGGCACGTAGAGGAATGTCTCAAATCCGTCGAACACGCTGCGAAAGGCGTGAAGCTTGCCGTCCTTCTCGAAGTTCGGCTTTATCTTATTGAGATAATTTCTTAAAAAACTCATATTATTTTATTTCTGAATTACCACGATTTTATAATTTTAACCACAGAGTTTAAGAGATTAAGAGTATTTATCTTTGAAAGAGATGTAATGCCTTTGGCATTTTGAGTTCCCAGAGAGCTGCGCAACTTGTTTGCCGGATGGAAACTCTGCGACCTCAGTCGCTTGCGGCCAACTCAAAACCCTAACATCTCTTTTACTCTTTATCTCTGTGGTTTATAAAAAACATTCTTCACACTTCATTTATCACGCATTTTCTTTCTTCAGCATGTCAAGTCCCTCACGCACGATACGCTGGAGTTCGAGCTTCGAGCTATCCACGAACTCAGCCAACGCAAAGTCCTCAGGACTAACCTCATATATGCCCAACTGCTCCATCTTGTCGATGTTGCCGGTGATGATGGCCTTGATAAGATATTCGGGATAGATGTCCATAGGCATCACCTTGTCATACTCGCCGCTCATAATCATGTGGCGTTCACCGCCCTTCACGCGGGCATCGAGGGCGTATGCCTTCTTGCCGAAGAGCCAGGAGAAATAGCTGCGGTTGACTGAGAACTGCTTGAACCTGGGCATAATCCATCCCGCAAACTCGTCGGCATCATTGCCTTCGGGAATAACGGTAATCTCCGACGTGTGTGCCCCGAGATAGCCGTCCTTGGTTGTCACACGGCCTGTCAACACGTTGCCGTTGATGATTCTCACGGTGTGCTTTGCATCGTAGGAGTTGCTCAAGAGAGTCGAGAGTTCCTCGCCTACGAGCATCTCCACATACTGAGGGTTCTTAACCTCGCTGCCGCATAGAGCCACGAGACGGCGCAAATCCACCTTGCCCGTAAGGAAGAGGCGACCGAAGAAGATTACCGCCGACGGGTCAACAGTCCATACAACCTCGCCCTTGTTGACAGGAGAGACATGGTTGATCTGCACACCCACGTTTCCGGCAGGACACGGACCGTCGAACACGTTCACCTCAACATCCTTGGCAGAGGTAAGAGCTGCTGAGGTCTGCTTGGCACCTATGCCAAGACAGGTCTTCGCCATCTTCGAGAGGGCAGTAAGACCAGCCT
>JALFIX010000016.1 GCA_022775105.1 Prevotella sp.
CAGAATCACTGAACTCAAAGATCAAATGCTTCCGGGCACAAGTGAAAGGAGTCAGAGACATACCTTTCTTCATGTATCGTTTAGCGACAGTTTTGGGTTAGCATCCGTACACTCTTCCCACAGGGTTTGTCGGGTGCGCCGCTAAAGCTCCGCAACCCCAAAAGCAATCACTGCCAATGATCGTTACGGATTTGGGAATCGTGATGGAGGTCAAAGCTTTGCATGACCTGAAGCAATTATTCTCAATAGTCTTAACGTTGTGGGGGATGTCGATGGCGGTCAAGCTGGTGCAATCACTGAAGGTGTGTGATTTCAACTCTTGTATGGATTCGGAAAGCTTCACGGAAACCAGACCTGAACAATCCCTGAAGCATTCTGCTCCTATTGTCAGTACGGAGTTGGGCAGTTTTACCGAGGTCAATTCCTTGCAACCTCTGAAGCTATGCCCCTCAACACCAACCACAGAGTAAGTGATTCCATCCAACGTAAAGGTCTGGGGGACCACCACATCGCCTGTGTATTCATTCTCGGAGGAATAGTATTCCTTTCCTTCAAAAGTTACATAGGCTAATTTGCTTTCTTGGATTAGATTGTAGAAAATACCATCCACTTCCACGTCATGTGCCCAAACGGAGTGGGTTCCCAAGAAGAGGGAAAAGAGTAAAAACAACTTTTTCATAATAATACATTTTTAATTCATTTAAATAATTATTGCATATTCTCAACAGTACTTTGAGGCCCCAAAATTATCAATTATTCTTTATTATACAAAATAATGGCATACAATTCGACTCTTAAATTATACAATACATCCCTCATATCGTATAATTCGACTCTCATATCGTATATTCTGTTGATATTCAATTTAATAATAATATGTAATTTATTGGAATATATAAGCCGAAATTGAGAAAAAAACAGTACTTTTGCACTCGATTAAGAATATATGTAATTAAACATTGGTTAAGAATGCTTCGGACTCTGTTCAGTTTCATACCGTTTTTTGTGTGTCTATTCTGGTTCATCACCTTCATTACACACTATAGGAAGTGCGACACAGCCAAAAGAATCCTGACATGGTTTCTGTGCACATGTGTTGTACTCTACTTCTGCCATGCTATATATTTCACTGTCGGACTTACACACCCGATGGAGTGCCTTTGGACACTTTGCTCGTTGTCTGTATATCCGCTGTATTACGCCTATATCTGTAATTTGGTTTCCCGGCCAAAAGCACCAATGAAACTCTTTCTTATTCTTTTACCCGGAATCGTTGTGGCAGTGGCGAAATATCTCTTTCCCGGTGATGCGGTGGATAATGCACGCAAACTGCTCTTTTCCATTCAGGTCTTTACAGTCATATATATAGGATTTCGTAAACTCCGTACTTTCGATAGAGAAATAGCCAATGTGTATGCCGATACTGAAGGTCGTGACACCACGGCAGTGAAACATCTGCTCATTGCCTTTGTCATTACATCTTTATTATCAGTTATAGCAAATGCCATAGGCAGGCAATACTTTGCTCAGAACGAGTGGATGATGTTGGCCGTTCTCACTCCATTTTCCGTTATGCTCTTTGCGTTGAGCTATATCGGATTTATCCGCGATTTTTCTTTCGAGCAGTTCGTTGAGGACAGCAAGGAACATCTTGAACAGCCTACAGAGGACATACCGACAATCGAGGAAAGTAATGTAGGGAAAAGTATCGACCAACTCATTGTCAGCCAGCAACTGTATCTCACACCAAACTTAAAGATAGGAGATGTAGCAAAAGCTGCTTGTATATGCCGTACATATATTTCCAACTACATTAACCAAACAAAAGGCATGTCCTTCTCCGACTATATCAACAGCCTAAGAGTAGAACATGCAAAAACTCTATTGTCTCAAAATACCGAAAACACCAAAATCCTCACAATCGCCACTCGTTCAGGATTCTCAAGCGAGCAGTCCTTCTACCGTAATTTCAACAAATTTACGGGTATGAAACCTTTGGAATGGGTAAAGAATGTGCAGGAAAAAGCAAAAAACACAGGAGACACATAAAAAGATGTATTCTGAATATGGAAGGATGTCTGTGAACTGCGGTATGATTATGTTTTTTTAATAATTAAAAGTTTGCTTATCCAAATTATTTTTCGTACCTTTGCAACCAACAAACGAAATCACTAATCAAATCAAAGTAGCAAAATGAGAAGAATTCTTTCAACACTTCTTGCATTACTGACTATAACAGCAGGTGCAAAGGTAAATCAAAATCCATTGAATAGCGACAAGTCAATACAACACGGAAAGACAGAACCCACTCACGTAAGCGAACGACCACGCATACTGATCACCACCGACATCGGAGGCACTGACCCCGACGACAACCAGTCGATGATGCACTATCTGCTATACAGCAATGAGTTTGATTGTGAGGGGCTTATATCATCTCCTTCGTTCGGCGAAGGAAACAAAAGCGAAATCCTGCGTATGATCGACATATACGAAATGGACCTGCCTAAACTGAAACTCCATAACCAAGAGGCAAGAGTGCCCTATGCCCTCTATCCATCACCGGAATACCTGCGCTCCATAACCAAGCAAGGAAGACATGGAAGAGTGCCACTTGCCGGATATTCAACACCCACTGAAGGCTCGGAATGGATAGTAAGATGTGCAAACAAACAGACTCACCGACCTTTATACGTATTGGTATGGGGAGGTCTTGACGACGTTGCGCAAGCCCTGCACGACGCCCCGGAGATTGCCAAGAAGATACGCATCTACTGGATTGGCGGCCCAAACAAGAAATGGGGCATAAATGCCTACACCTATATCATTGAGAACTTCCCCGACATTTGGATGATAGAAAACAACTCCACCTATCGCAGTTTCATCGCCAAATATAAGAATCCCGACCGATGGAATGGCGGTTTTTACGACTATTACGTCAAGGGCAACGGATATCTCGGTGCCGACTTCTACAACTATCTGCAAGGAAAACCGAAACTTGGCGATACGCCCTCGCTGTTATATATGATGGACGGCGACCCAGCCAATCCCGAAAGGGAATCGTGGGGAGGCAGTTTCGAGCGATACTCATACACTCCACGCCATGTGTTCCACCACACAACCACTGCCCAAGACACTGCACAGATTTACTCCATCATCGAATGGCACGTCAAGGGTCCTTCACCCAAGAACCTTAAGGTAGGCGACGAGTGCATCACGCTCAGCATAGCCAAGCAGGACTGGCAAGGCTACTATCTTGGCAATGGCAACTACGTGGTGAAGTACAGCACGTATAAGACAGGCACCCAACCCTATACCATCACGTCGGACATCAAGGGATTCCCCTGCCAGCAAGGTTTTATAACTATCGACAACACCTTCCCCGGCAAGCATCGCGACACCGACTACAAGGTGGGCAGCCAATGGTGGTCGGACAAGACAGACCCATCGCTGTTCCATGACCGCAACCAGGGTGCAGCCACCATCTTCAAGTTTCGCAAGACGATAATGGAAGATCGGGGAAAGAGGTGCCAATGGTTACACTAAATACTGTTTATTACTTCAGCTATCTCGGGATGAGCCTCCTTGACCTTCCTTGGCAGTTTTGACGCCACGAGCTTATAGCTGTGCAATATGAGCTTTTGGATAAGCTCGTCAGTCAGGTGTCCTTCAAGGTCAAGCTGGTTCCAGTGCTTCTTGTTCATGTGCCAAGCCGCTGTGATTTCGGGATGGCGGTCGCGCAGTTCGAGGGCATAGTCAGGGTCGCACTTCAGCACGAACCACTGCGTGTCCTCGAGGTCGATCATTGCAAATATCTTGTCAACAACCCGAAAGGCAAGCGTTGTCTCGTCAAAAGGGAAATACTCCGATGCCGCGGGCAGCGACAGACAATAGTCACGTACATATTCTATATTCATATTATCATTATTGATTTAATTTGGTGCAAAGGTAATGCAAATCGGAAGAAATACCAAACAACGAATGAATTATCTCGCTAAATAAATTATTTCTTGGCTAAATCTCAACTTTTTCATAACTTTGCGCCAGAAAATAACATAAGTCATCATGGAAAAAGCAATAATTGGTCGCAAGAACGAAATCGGCAAGACAGAGACATTCTACAACATCATCCCCTCATATTGCCTGCTGCATCTGACGTGGAGGATAAAGTAACTTTCGCCTCCTTTGTCAAGAATAATATGCTTGAGTGTATCTCAATACTTCGTTTTCAGCCAATACGCGAACACTGGGTCCTGAATTACAGTTGAGTCAGGAAGGATGTCTATCAAGTCCTTGTCCTGAAGAGCTTTCCTCAGGTTCTTGATATTGGCTGAGGTGCCGAGATCGTATCTTGCCAAGACTTCGCGCGACGAAAAGTTTTTCTCGCCATTCGCAACTGCCTGAAGAAAACTTATCTGCTTGGCAGTCAGGTTGTCGATGATATTGCTGAACAAGAGGCTAAGCTGGTTGACGAGCGAATCAAATGCCGACTTTACGATATCCGTGTCGCAAGTCTCCATGGTGTGAAGCCATGTCAACTGAGCGAGTTGCTGTACGTAATAAGGATGACATTCCACCAGCTGGGCAATGAGCAACGCGTCATCATCAGAGATGTGCTTCCCTGTGTCATCGAATCTTCGTGTGATGTATCTCACCCATTCCTCCTGACAGATTTTGTCCAAGAACATCATGTCGCCGAATTTATAGAACGGCATCTCATAGTTGCTGAAGATGTCGAGAAGCATGTGGCGCTTGCTTCCAAACATACAATACCCCACCCTGTTGTGCATCTGCCAATGCGAGCGCAATTTCCGTTGGAATCCCAAAGAATCGTCATACGAGTTGACATTCTGGAATTCATCAATACACACAATGAATTTCTTTCCCTTTTCCTCTGCTATCTTTTGCGGCAGGTCGAGAATCTCGTCAAAGGAATATTGCTTGTCTTTGAAGTCAATTCCAAATGCCAATTCGTATTTCATACTGCTGTCGCTAAGAGATAGTTTAGGTCCGAAGGTGCCAACATATTTCTTTGCAGCAATTATAAACTCATCCATCTTTGTGAAAGATGCTGAAAGTATGGCATTCACGTAGGTCTGATAAAACTGCGCCTCCGTGCGGCAGTTGAATATGTCAACCTTGCACATAAGGTAGTCCCTGTCGTGCTTGATATCCTCAAGCACATGGCAAACCAATGATGTCTTTCCCCATCTGCGCGGAGAGATTATTATAGTATTGACAAGTCCAAGAAGGTTGTTCTTCAACTTCTTGGAATCCTCCTCGCGGTCGGTGAAATTCATGCCGTCGGCAATCTTTCCATATACAAAAGGTATATCCATAATGGTCTTATTTCAAATTAGACTGCAAATATAACAAAACTGTTTGAAATAAATTCATTTCAAATCTTCTTATTACATCGATTTAAATGGTTTTAACTGTATCCATATTCTTTTCAGAGAAAAATTAAATGTTATTAAGTTTTACACCTCATTCAACAGAAAAGCCATATACATCGACAATGTGAGCAGCTTGTCTTTCATGCCGACATTGTAGTCTCCAAGTTTGATAGCAAAATCCACGTGGTATTTCTCCGGATGCCCAAGGACAGTGCGCATGGACTTGGCATTGCCTGTTGTAGCCTTACATTCAATTGGGACAGGACATTGGAGAAAGTGAATTTCTTGTATTCACGTGACAGTTGAGAAGGTATGGATTCAAAGCACTCACGGATTTTCGGTTTGTCTGCCAATAACGCATATTTCACCATGTCAGTCTTATATTCATCCACTATGCGACGCTGGATGGAGAGGACCTTACCAATCTGCATTGTTTCCAAACATAGCCATTCTTCGAAATCCATCGGATACATATTAACAATGTCCTCTAAACAATATGCTTGAAATGCTTTTTGGCAAAATCAACCACACTGGTTGTCTTTCCACACTGACGAACCCCTTTCACCACTATGAGCTTGTGAGAGGGCGAATCCAACCATGATTGGAATGTCGATTCTATCTTCCTTATATACATAGACTTGCACGTTTTAATACCGAGTTTTCATACAAAGTCACACATTTTATACCCGACTTTTGTGGCATTAATAACCGCCAATAACCCCTTCAACAGATAAGTGGCATTCTGATTGCGCGCCACTCCAGATGTTATTTTGTAGCTATACGTCACGTTGTCCGTGAGTTCTATCTCAAAGCAGTAGTTATGGAAGCGGTCGGGATGCTCTGTGGACATCTTTGAGAGTTCAAGGTCGTGGGTGGCAATAATTCCTGTTACAGGAAGTTTTGCAATTGACTCAAGGAACATTCTCGAACCGCTCAACTTGTCGGCAGAATTTGTCCCCTTCAGTATTTCATCGAGAATTATCAGTGTATGGCGGTTTTCCTTACATTCACTGATAAGCTGTTTCAGGCGCAACAGTTCCGCATTGAAATAACTTATGCCATGAGCAAGGTCATCGGTTGTGCGCATACTACTGAACAAGGAAAAGATGCTCACCCTCAACCGCTTGGCGAAAATAGGCATACCACACATGGCGAGAATGTAGTTGACGCCAATGGCACGGAGGAAAGTGCTTTTGCCTGCCATATTGGCACCGGTCACAATATAATAATGCGAATCGCTGATGCTGAAATCGTTTGGCACAGCCTTCTCTCCTAAAAAAGGATGATATAGCCCTTCCGCGCTATAGACCACCTTGTCACTGTCGTCTATTTCCACATCCTTGGCATAAGGCTCATTGTAGTGGAATGTTGCCATTGACACGAGAGCGTCAAATTTGCTTACGGCTTCTATCCACTCACCCATCCTTGCCAAATAGCAGGTTTTCCACTTGGAGAACCGTCTGATAAGAAAGAAATCGTTAAGAAAGAATGTATTGCAGAATATGCGATAAAGGGCATTGCCGTTGCGGTCGAGACTGTCCATAAGCCTCTTTAGCTCAGTGAAAGAGCTGAGGGCATTGCCATCGCCGAGAGACAGACGCGAGAGGATATCGACATTAACCTTGGAGGAATAATGTCCTTGTGAGATAATCTCCATCAGAGATACATACATGTTCATCTGCCTGCTTACCGCCCCGACAGTCTTGTTTATACTCCTTAAAGGACGTGAACACAAAATAATCATTAACAACAGATGCAATAATCCCCATAGAAACGGTACATTCGACGGTACTGCATTCATCAAGGCTGCCACAAAAGAAAAGAGAAACCCTACTACCGAGGCTACAGCAACTACCATTGCCGCGGAAGAAGATGCAAACAAAGGCAAGGATATTGACTTTGCCTTTTCAACAACTCCCTTTACCTCGTCCGTATTGATGATGTCTCCCCTTAGCTGTCCCACTGCAATAAACGAGATTCTTAAACTTACATCATCGGCAAGTTCGTTGATTGCATTTCTTTGGTCTTCTATTTCCAGCCTTGTTCTTGTTGCCGTAAAACTTAGCTGTGCCGCAATGTAGTCGCTTCCGCCCGATGTAACAGTACGGTTAATCCGCTGGAACAACGACAGCTCTCCAAACACATCCATATCGAAGGAATAGGCATGACACGGATTGATATACTGTCTGCCATTGCGGAAAGCCTTGAAATCGCCATGGAGATATGCCATCTCGTTTGCATACACACTGCGAACTGCCTTCAGCCTCTCCATCTTGTCTCCATTGGTAACATCCATTCTGCGTAATGTAATATATGCTAAAACAAAGAATATGGCCCAAACAATGACAACAGTCTCACCATAATACATGGCATATATGGCAATACATGATATTGCAAGAATAAAAGCAGCCAACTGACCTATGACAAACCATTTTGCCTTCTTTTCACATCGGCTAATTTCATCAGTATGGACATTAACGTTATCTTCATATTGCTGATATATAGAATTCTTCAGAGGATGAAGTTCAGCCATTTCAATTTCAGGATTTTGTGATTTCATAATAATAGGATGACTATACAAAATCATACTTTTGGTCATAACAACGACGTCATATAAATTGGAAGATAGACTATGCCGTTGTCGATTTTCATATCCATGCCATGGATAATGTATGTATAGCTTTTACCCACTCGTCTGGCTCCCTCGTAAGCGTCTCCACGATGACGTATTGCGTTG
>JALFIX010000038.1 GCA_022775105.1 Prevotella sp.
GCCTCGAATACATATACATCAAAGCCCAATTTTGCCATGTCGCCTGCAAAGCTCAATCCCGAAGGACCGGAACCGATGGCAGCCACCTTGATACCGTTGGCAGGTGCAATCTCAGGCAGTGACATCTGACCGCTTTCGCGCTCATAGTCAGCGGCGAAACGCTCAAGATAGCCGATGGCAACAGCAGGCTCGTTCATCTTAAGATGGATACACTTGCTCTCGCACTGCTTCTCCTGAGGACATACACGACCGCAAACGGCAGGGAGTGCGGAGGTTTGCTTGAGCACCTTGGCGGCAGCGAGAATCTCGCCACGCTCGATGTTCTTGATGAAAGAAGGGATATTGATATTCACAGGGCAACCTTCGACGCACGATGGCTTGGCGCAGTCGAGACAACGCTGTGCCTCGCGCATTGCCATCTCTTTGGTGAGTCCCTTGTTTACTTCTTCCGTGCGGGTTGTTGCACGATATACCGGGTCGAGTTCGGGCATCTGAACACGCTCGATGGCTGTGCGCTCCTTGGGTTTCATTGAAGAACGAAGAGCTTTGCGCCACTCGGCATCACGGTCGGTAAGCGACTCTGTGTCAATCTCTGAAGATGGCTCAGATGAAGTTGCACTTCCACAAGCCACAGGCTCTTCATCAGAGGGAGAGTCCTTGTCGGCTACACCTGTGAGATGCTCCTGCAGATGCTCCATCTCAATCTGCTCCTCGCGCTTGAATGTTCCCATGCGCTTGAAAATCTCATCCCAATCAACGAGTGCACCGTCACATTCCGGTCCGTCGATGCAGACAAACTTGGTCTTGCCACCGATAGTGAGACGACATGCGCCACACATACCAGTTCCGTCAACCATAATTGTGTTGAGCGACACGTCGGTGGGGATATTGTATTTCTGTGTGAGAAGGCAGCTGAACTTCATCATGATGGGAGGACCGATGGCAAACACCTTGTCGATATGCTCTTGATTGATGAACTTCTCGATACCTACGGTAACGACACCTTTCTCACCGTATGAGCCATCATCGGTCATGATGATCAGTTCGTCACTGCTGTCCCTTACTTCATCCTCAAGGATGACAAGGTCCTTAGAGCGTCCGGCAATGACAGACAGAACCCTGTTGCCGGCAGCCTTCAGTGCGCGGATGATAGGAAGCATTGGAGCTACTCCAACACCACCACCGGCACAGATGACAGTGCCAAATTTCTCGATGTGTGTCGGATTTCCAAGCGGACCGACAACGTCAGTTACATAGTCGCCTTCGTTCAGTGAGCACAGTTTAACGGACGAAAGTCCCACCTTTTGTACCACGAGGGTTATTGTTCCCTTGTTAACGTCGGAGTCGGCAATCGTGAGCGGCATACGCTCTCCCTTGCTTCCCACGCGGACAATAACGAAGTTACCTGCCTTGCGACTCTTGGCAATCAGTGGTGCTTCTATCTCGAAAAGGTAAACCTTCTCTGAGAATTGCTTCTTCTTGACTATTTTGTTCATTTTGTATTTTGTATATTCATTCTTCACTCTTCATTTAATAATCTCGCATCCCATATAAGGAATCAGGGCCTTTGGCACCTTAATGCCATCAGGGGTCTGGTTGTCCTCAAGGATTGCTGCAACAATACGCGGAAGGGCAAGAGCCGAACCGTTGAGAGTGTGGCAAAGCTCAATCTTCTTGTCCTCGGCATGGCGATAGCGGCACTTCAGACGGTTGGCCTGATAGGTGTCGAAGTTGCTGACAGAAGAAACCTCAAGCCAGCGACCCTGTGCCTCGGAATAAACCTCGAAGTCGTAGCAGATGGCAGATGTGAACGACTGGTCGCCGCCGCAAAGCAGAAGGATGCGATAAGGGAGTTCGAGCTTTTGCAGAAGTCCCTCAACATGAGCGAGCATCTCCTTGTGCGACTCCTTGGAGTGCTCAGGCTTGTCTATACGCACAATCTCAATCTTAGAGAACTCATGCAGACGGTTGAGTCCGCGCACATCCTTGCCATAGCTGCCTGCCTCGCGACGGAAGCACTGCGTATAGGCACAGTTCTTGATCGGCAGGTCTTTCTCGTCGAGAATAACATCACGATAGATATTCGTCACGGGAACTTCCGCTGTAGGGATGAGATAAAGGTCATCCACCTCGCAGTGATACATCTGTCCCTCCTTGTCAGGCAACTGGCCTGTGCCATATCCTGAAGCCTGGTTGACTACAGTTGGAGGCATTATCTCTGTGTAGCCAGAGGCGCGGGCCTCGTCGAGGAAGAAGTTGATGAGTGCCCTCTGGAGACGCGCTCCCATTCCGATATAGACGGGGAATCCGGCACCGGTAATCTTCACGCCGAGGTCAAAGTCGATGAGATTGTATTTCTTGGCCAACTCCCAGTGCGGCAGTTTGGCTTCCTTGTTTTCGGGATTCATTGTCCAGTTTCCGACAGTGTCACTGCCGTCGCACTCCTTAAGGTTGCTCTTGACAACATGGTTGTCCTCGGCAGCCTTACCCTCAGGCACCTCGTCGTAAGGGATGTTGGGAATCTGGCAGAGCAGGGTGGTGAGTTCATTTTCCGCAGCGTCCATATCCTCCTGGAGCTGTTTGTCCTGAGCCTTCAGTGCAGCCACTTGCTGTTTGGCCTGCTCAGCCTCGTCCTTCTTGCCCTGCTTCATAAGTGCACCAATCTGTGCGGCAAACTGTTTAGCCTCCTGCTTGGTCTTGTCGAGCTTCTGCTGTGCCTCGCGGCGACGCTTGTCAACGGCGAGAACATTGTCGATAGCTTCCCTGGCACCAGTGAAGTGCTTTTTCTCCAGACCGCTTACCACGCGGTCAGTTTCCTCTGTAATGAGCTTTAATGTAAGCATATTCTTATTGTTTAATTAAACGTTATTCCTTTTAAATGGTGCAAAGTTACGAAATAATTATGATTTGGCGAAGCAAAATGACGTTTATTTGTTGAAGAATGTAAAAAAACATAGATAAAGTGCCGGAAAAGCAGACAGAAAGTCACTAAATGCGGGGATAACATCACAATAAAGCAGAAATCCCACACCTCGCGAGAGATGTGGGACTCTGTTGTTTGTTTGGAATAAATTATCTTAATTGATAAAAATTAGGCTTCTGCAACTGGTATTACAGAAACGACGCTCTTGTTGCGGCGTCCCTTCTTGAAGTTCACTACTCCGTCAACCAATGCAAAGAGGGTATCATCCTTACCGATACCAACATTGTTGCCTGGGTTGTGCTTTGTGCCGCGCTGGCGAACGATGATGTTACCTGCCACGCATGTCTGGCCACCCCAGATCTTGACGCCCAATCTTTGTGAAGCTGACTCACGTCCGTTCTTAGAACTACCTACACCTTTTTTATGTGCCATTTCTTAGTCCTCCTAAAATTTAAGCGATTACTTGTTTAACTTCAATCTGGGTGAACTGCTCGCGGTGTCCGTTCTTCTTGCGATAGTCCTTGCGGCGCTTCATCTTGAAGACGATAACCTTGTCACCCTTAACGAGGGGATTAACCACCTCACACACTACTTTTGCACCATCTACGGTAGGTGCGCCAACCTTGATAGCTCCCTCGTTGTCAACGAGCAGGACCTTCTCAAACTCAACAGTCTGGCCTTCCTCTGAATTCTTGATGTGGTGAACGAAGAGCTTCTGGCCCTGTTCAGCCTTAAACTGCTGACCGTTAATTTCTACAATTGCGTACATTTATTAAAAATTTTAAACGGTTTCCGCAAGGCGGAGGGCATCGTGTCCTCGCTTGTTTGAGCCTCCACGGACTAAAATCGGCTGCAAAGGTACTAATAAATTAGGAATTAGGAGTTAGGAATTAGGAATTAATTTTTTGAATTTATAGTTATTTAACTATTTTAGGGCTGCAAACATATTATTTGCATTGATTTATCGTTGTTATATAACGAATAAAGCGACTGTCTTCACAGACAATCGCTCTATATCTTCAATAGGTATTAGTCTTTTCATTAGCGGTAAATAAGATTGTTTTCAGGATAACGGGTGCAAAGGTACGCACAATTTTTCACTTAACCAAACATTTTATTGACTATTTTTATGAAAAATGTCAAAATAGGGCAAATTTAACATTTAATCCTGCAATAATGTATATTTATAGGATAAAAAATGGCAGATTCCCGAAAGAATCTGCCATGGACTAAAATGTGTATGTGTTAATAATGTACGTTATACAATACCCTGGGCCATCATGGCCTTTGCCACCTTCATGAATCCGGCTACGTTGGCACCCTTGACATAGTTGATATATCCGTCAGGCTGTGTACCATACTTCACGCAGTTCTCATGGATGTCCTTCATGATGAGCTTCAGACGGTTGTCAACCTCCTCGGATGTCCAGCTCAGACGCTCTGAGTTCTGGCTCATCTCAAGACCTGACACTGCCACACCGCCGGCATTTGATGCCTTACCGGGAGCATAGAGAATCTTGGCGTCCTGGAATGCCTTTACAGCCTCAGGAGTAGAAGGCATGTTGGCACCTTCTGCTACAGCGAATACACCGTTGTCAACAAGCATCTGAGCCTGCTCGCCGTTGATTTCGTTCTGGGTTGCGCAAGGCAGTGCAATGTCTGCCTTCTCGCCCCAAGGACGCTCGCCAGCGTGATATACTGCGTTAGGATATTCCTCGGCATACTCCTTGATACGTCCGCGCTCAACGTTCTTCAGCTCCATTACATAGTCGAGCTTTGCACGGTCGATTCCGTCGGGGTCATAGATGTAACCGTCAGAGTCAGAGAGTGTAAGAACCTTTGCTCCAAGCTGGATGCACTTTTCGGTTGCGTACTGTGCAACGTTACCCGAACCAGAGATAAGCACCTTCTTGCCCTCAAGGCTGATGCCGCGTGTCTCGAGCATGGAGAGGAGGAAATATACTGTACCGTAACCTGTAGCCTCAGGACGGATGAGTGAACCACCGAACTCGCGGCCCTTACCGGTGAGTACACCGCTCCACTCGTGGGTGAGTTTCTTGTACATACCGAACATATAGCCGACCTCACGTCCACCAACACCGATGTCTCCTGCAGGAACATCCTCGTCAGGACCGATGTGACGGTAAAGCTCAGTCATGAAAGCCTGGCAGAAGCGCATAACTTCGCCTTCGCTCTTGCCACGGGGAGAGAAGTCAGATCCACCCTTTGCACCACCCATAGGCAATGTGGTGAGAGAATTCTTGAATGTCTGCTCGAATGCGAGGAACTTGAGGATTCCGAGGTTAACAGACTTGTGGAAACGGATACCGCCCTTGTACGGACCGATAACGTTGTTGTGCTGGATGCGATAACCCATATTGGTCTGCACCTTGCCCTGGTCGTCAACCCATGTTACCCTGAACTCAATCACGCGGTCTGGAATGCACAGACGCTCTACCAGGTTTGACTTCTCAAACTCGGGATGCTTGTTGTACTCCTCCTCGATAGTAGGAAGAACTTGACTTACTGCCTGGATGTACTCAGGCTCATTTGGGAATCTTCTTTTGAGATCCTCCACAATTTGTGCTGCAATCATAATTTCTCTTTTTAGTTGTTTATAATTATGTTTTTTATCTTTTTTCTTTCAATTTCTTGTTTGCGGCTGCAAAGTTACATAAAAAATTGGAATTAGCAAACATTTTATCTAAAAAAATCACGAAAAACTTACTTTTTGTCATTTAAATCAAGAAATTGGGCGGTATTTTGCATATTTATGCGTTTTTTATTGCAATGTGTATGCTGTCTGTTGTCACTTTTTCTTCCGACAGGAGATAATCGAGTGCGTTTGCGAGCACATTGGTATCAATGGAGTGGTCGAAGTTGCGCAGTTCGAGGAATGTCCTCGGTGTTCCGTCGGCAAGGTATTCAAGTAGCCGGCGCACGGCATACTCCATTTCGTCTTCATGGTCTTCTCGTCCTTCGCATACGTCGCACATGCCACAATTGGTGTTGCTCTTCTCGCCGAAATAGTCCAGCAGTTGTATGCTTCTACATTCGGAGTCGCAGGTGAGGTATGAAATCATGGCTTCCGTGCGTTCATTCACTTTCTTTATCCTTTCCTCATATATATAATAAGGTATAGCGACATGCTCGGTCATTTCCCTTGATTGGGTGTATCTTATCAGCGGTTCGTTTCTCGGTGGGATATAGCTGATAATATGTTTTCTTCCTAAGAGTTTAAGGGTTTCATGCACCTCTTCTTCTGTGGTGCCCATGAGGTGAGCCAAGTATTCCTCGTCAACCATCACGTAATCCACAAACAGTCCGTTGTAGTTGCGCAATATTGTCTCAATCAGAAAGTCCTCAACAGTGCTGTTGTTGCGCAACCTGTAGAGTTCGTCCCTTTTCAGGATGAACATCACTCTCGAATTACGGTCTTCACTATTGTCATATTCAATATATCCTGCTTGTTCGAGCAGTCGCAGTGCGGCCTCTAACGTTGAGGGATAATGCTTGAAGTTGCGGCAGAATTTCTGGATGTTGAATTTGAATGCCATGCCATATCCCGAGCCAACGGCTATTTGGAAGAAGCTGGCGATATGTTCATACACCTTTCTGATATAGTCCTTTTCGGGAAAGTCGGCTGCTGCTCTTTTGCGCAGGCTTCTAATGTCAGAGCGATTGGTGAGCATCACTGCATAGGATGTCTTTCCGTCTCTTCCCGCTCTTCCCGCCTCCTGATAATAGGATTCTATGCAGTCGGGAGCCTCCATGTGTATGACTATGCGCACGTCAGGCTTGTCGATACCCATGCCAAATGCATTGGTAGCCACCATGACCCTGATTTTGTCGTCTTGCCAGTCGCGTTGTCTCTCGTCTTTGGTAATGTTGGCAAGACCGGCATGATAGTATGTGGCAATAATGCCGTTGTTGCAGAGATACTCAGCTATTTCTTTCGTCTCCTGTCTGTTGCGGGTATAGACGATGCCGCATCCTTCCACCTTATTTAATATATGCAGCATCTCCAGCCGTCTGTTTTCGGTGTTTCTTACGATATATGCAAGATTGCTGCGCAAGAAACTCATCTTGAAGACGTTCTTCTCACTGAATTTCAGTTTGTCTTGTATGTCTTCCACTACAGCAGGTGTTGCCGTGGCTGTAAGCGCAAGCACCGGTTTTCCTGGCAGAAGGTCCCTAAGTTCGGCTATCTTCAGGTAAGAGGGGCGGAAGTCATATCCCCATTGGGTGATGCAGTGAGCTTCGTCAACGGTGATGAAGCTGACGTTTACGTGTCTGAGTTTGGTCAGGAATAATCTCGATGACAGTCTCTCCGGCGACACGTACAGAATCTTTATTGCCCCGAAGATACAGTTCTCGAGTGTGGTTATGATTTGTTCCCTTGTCATTCCTGAATGGATGGAAGCAGCCTTGATGTGTCTTCGCCTGAGGTTCTCCACCTGGTCTTTCATTAGTGCGATGAGTGGTGTAATGACAAGGCATACTCCGTCCATGGCGAGGGCAGGCACCTGAAACGTGATTGACTTGCCGCCGCCTGTAGGCATTAGTCCGAGCGTGTCTCGCCCTTTGCCTATGCTTTGTATGATATCTAACTGAATACTGCGGAAATCCTGGTAGCCCCAATATTTCCGCAGTATCTCCTTGTAATCTTCAGTTCTCAAATAAACTCTTAATTCTTAATTCTTAATTTTCCAAGTTTGGCTTAATGTCCTCAATCTGCAGTTGGACTTCACCGTGCTTATAGGCATTCTCGATGATATTATATACAATGTCGAAACTGCGCTTGCTCTTGATGAAACGTGCTGAGGCACTTTGTCCGAAAGCTATTCCGTTGACTACGTTACTCGACATACTGTCAACCAATTCAAGCTTGATATGCTCCTGATTCCTGCCCACCACCTTGCTTGTGCCGTAATCATACACATTGTGTGTGCAGAAAAGCGGGCGTGGATTGCAAGGGCCGTGAGGTGCAAACTTCTTCAAGTCGCCAAGCAGCTTTTTCGTTATGTCCTTGAAGTCAATCACAGCCTCCACGTCAAGTATCGCCTGAGTTTGCTCGGGCAGGATATGCTCATCCACATAAGCCTGAAAACGCTTCTTGAATGCCGGAATATTTTCCACCTTCATCGACAGGCCGGCAGCATACGTATGACCGCCGAAATTGTCCAAAAGGTCGCGGCAACTCTTTATGGCGTCATAGATGTCGAAACCAGCCACTGAGCGTGCTGAGCCAGTGGCCATGCCGTCGTTGATGGTCATCACGATGGTGGGGCGGAAGTATATTTCCGTAATGCGCGAGGCAACGATGCCGATGACACCCTTTTTCCATCCTGAGTCATACAGGACAATAGACGACTGATGCCTTTGGTTTTCGAGCTTCTCAACAATCTGGTTGGCTTCTTCGGTCATCTGCTTGTCGATGTCCTTGCGTTGCTCGTTATAGCCATTGATGAGTTTCGCCTGATAGAGGGCTTTCTTGAAGTCCTTTTCCACAAGCAGGTCAACAGCTTCCTTGCCGTTTTGCATTCTTCCCGAGGCATTGATGCGCGGACCGATTTTGAATACGATGTCGTTCATGGTCAGTTCACGTCCTGTGAGACCGCAGGTCTCTATGATAGCCTTCAGTCCGATGGACGGGTTCTGGTTGAGCTGCTTCAGGCCGTGGAATGCCAACGTGCGGTTTTCTCCCGTCACAGGCACGATGTCCGAAGCGATGCTCACTGCGCAGAAATCAAGCAGCGGGATAAGACGCGAGAAGGGTATGCCATTGTTTTTGGCGAAAGCCTGCATAAACTTGAATCCCACGCCACATCCTGAGAGATGATGGAAGGGATAAGTAGTGTCTGCCCTCTTGGGATTAAGGATTGCAACGGCAGGCGGCATCTCGTCATCAGGCACATGATGGTCGCAGATGATGAAGTCGATGCCAAGTGCCTTGGCGTATGCAATCTCCTCAATAGCCTTGATGCCGCAGTCGAGCACGATGATGAGCTTGATGCCTCGCTCTTTGGCCTGCTCGATGGCTTTTCGGCTCACGCCATATCCCTCTTCATAACGGTCGGGGATATAGTAGTCGATATTGGAATAAAACTGCAGAAGGAACTTATAGACGAGTGCCACTGCCGTGCACCCGTCCACGTCATAATCGCCATAAACGAGGATCGGCTCCTTTCGTCCCATGGCATCATTGAGCCTATCGACAGCCACATCCATGTCGTTCATGAGAAATGGGTCGATAAGCTCACTGAGCATCGGACGGAAGAATCGCTTGGCTGCCGATTCTGTCTTTATTCCTCTCTGGATGAGGAGGTCAGCCAGAATCGGACTCATGCCTATTTTCTCAGCCAACTCCTTGGCTGCGCGGATTCTGTCCTCAGTTGGCGGTGTATAGTTCCACTCAAAGTTCATTTATATTCCAAGTTTCTTGCGGATTTCTGCCGGTATGGCGTTCTTGTTTACCATATAGTCCATGGTGTTTGCGGCAATGAACGACTTGGTCATATACCATATACCCTGGTAGTCGCCTGTCTCACCCCATGAGTTCTTAACCATATAATACTCCTTGCCATACTGGTCCTTGGCGATACCGTAGATGAGCATTCCGTGGTCGTCGGTCAGTTCCCAGTTGTCGTAGCGCTGCTGGCGCATCTCCTGGGTAGGAATGATTTCGGGAGCCTTGCATCCGAGTGAGTCGAAGAGTTCGGTCTTCTTGGCCTTTTCCAAACGCATCCACTTGGCGGCGTCGCTACCCTTCATGCTCTGCATCTGCTTAACGTCGTAGTTGTAAGCCACACCTTTGCGTGTGAAACCTTCCTCGCTCACGTCACCGCCCCAGGCGATGGTATAACCCTGCTCAAGGGCATTGTCGATAATCTGCATCATCTCGTCCATTGGCACGTTGTAAGACAGCGGGTTACGCCAGTTGTCCTGAACCTCTACTGCAAAGCGTGTATAGAATGGATGGTGAGTGTAGGAAGTGATTGTTACATAATCATCCCAGTTGAGTCCGAGGCTTGCTGCAAATGACTTCGGAGTATATTCCTTGCCCTCGTATGTAAACTTCTCAGGGCACTTGCCAAGGTAGGCGTCGAGGATACCCTGGAGTCCAACCTTCCACTGCGGTGTCAGTTTCTTGGCGTCGCTCTTTGCCACAGCGGCAACGTAAGGTTCCATCACTCCGAAGAACTCGTTGAAGTTGTTGAGTGAGTCACCGTAGAGTGAACCGGGGAATGGCATTGCCTCTTCAGGACAGATACCATAGTTCTGGATGCAGAACAGTGGGTCATAGCACGAACCGCCCTGGGCGAACTGGCAGTCGCCGTGGAGGCGAACCACCTGGATGGCCCTGTCCATATAAGTCTTGTTGCATACGAACATCTCGCAGAGATTGTATTCCTTGCCCGACTTCTTCAGGATTTCACTCTCGAAATAGGAGAGGGTGGAGTAGTTCCAGCACGTACCGCTACGGCTCTGGTCCTTGATGCTCGAAATCTTGTTTTCCACTACGGTTGTGAATACCGGTTTGTTCTTGTTGACAACCTCTTTCTTCTTGGCTGCCATGGCTCCGCCGCTAATCAGCACGGCGAGCGAGAGAATAATTAATTTCTTCATTTTTTTATTATTTTTTTACTTTAGTTTCGCATTTGCTCAACATTATGGAGTTAAAGGAGTTTAAAGGAGTTAAAGACAATAATCTTTTCGCATGCCTTGGGAGTTATCAGGGCCAAAACATACGTCTTTAACTCCTTTAACTTCCTTAACTCCTTTAACTTCCCATTTCCGAAAGTTGAGTTTTTTATTTTAATACTCCTTGTTTTCTGCCATATATTTCTCCACGTCATCGGGATGATATGGAATGCGCTCCTTGCCGAGGAAGCGGCATCCGTCCTTGGTGATGAGAATGTCGTCTTCTATACGTATTCCGCCAAAGTCCTTATATGTCTCGAGCAAGTCGAAGTTGATGAATTCCTTGCAGTGTCCGCTTGCCTTCCAGTCGTCGATGAGGGCGGGAATGAAATATATGCCAGGTTCGTCTGTCATTACGAAATTCTCCTGGAGGCGGCGTCCCATGCGCAGGCAATTCGTGCCAAACTGGTCAGATGGCTGCACCTCGTCGTCAAAACCTACGTATTTCTGGTCGAGAGCCTCCATGTCGTGAACGTCGAGTCCCATCATGTGGCCAAGTCCGTGAGGCAGGAACATGGCATGTGCGCCAGCCTGTACGGCTTCCTCAGTGTCGCCCTTCATAAGTCCGAGTTCCTTCAGCTTGTCAGTCATCAGGCGGCATACGTTCATGTGCACGTCATACCATTTCACACCAGGTTTTGCCACGTCGAGCGCATAGTCGTGACAAGCCTCAACAATTGAGTAAATCTCGCGCTGTCTTTGGTCGAACTTGCCGTTAACAGGCATTGTGCGTGTATTGTCAGAGCAATAGTCGTCAAGCTCGCAACCGGCATCACAGATGGTCAGTCGTCCGGATTCAAGCAGGGCCATCGACGGATTTCCGTGCATTATCTCGCCGTGCTGGCTGAAGATTGTGGCAAAGCTCACCTTGGATGAATAGGAATTGGCCATGCCATCCACTTGTCCGCCCACAAACTTCTCGGTCACTCCCGGACGAATCAGGCGCATAGCCTTGGTGTGCATCTTATAGCCAACGTCGCAGGCTCTTTCGATAGCCTCAATTTCCTGAGGCTCCTTGGTGGAGCGCATCTTTACAACCGCCTTGATGAGTTCGAGCGAAGCCGACTCTTTCTGCTGGTTGGGATGAATACCCAAAAGGTCCATAATCTGAATCATGGTGTCGTGGCGGTATGGAGGCAGGAAATGTATCTTACGCTTGCTCTTGAGCGCATCCTGTACGATAGACGATAGTCCCTTCATAGGCAGTGTGTTCGCTACACCCACCTGTGCGGCAAGGTCGCTGACCGAATCGACAGAGCCATACCATACGATGTCAACCACGTCGATGTCGTCGCCCACGAGAGTCTCGCGGTCGTTGTCGATATCAATCACTCCCACCAATCCTTCCCGGTGCTGGCCGAAATAATATATGAATGTTGAATCCTGCCTGTGGGGATAATATGCGTTGGCAGGATAGTTCATCGGCGACTCGTTGTTGCCGAATAAGATTACGATACCGTCATTAATGAGTTTTTTCAGTTCATTGCGGCGCCTAATATAAGTGTTTTTATCAAACATAAGCTATAATTTTATTATTAATTCAAAAAATCTTTGCAAAGATACGCATTTTTTTCGAAAAAACTTATAACTTTGCACGAAATTTACAACTTTAATGTCATAATTAGCAATTTATAACATAGATAAAGATGATATTTAGAAAGACTGGGCTTGTGCTCGAAGGTGGAGGAATGCGCGGAGTGTTCACAAGCGGTGTGCTTGACGCCTTTATGAAATATGATGTTAACTTCAGTTATATAGTCGCCGTGTCTGCCGGTGCCTGTAACGGGTTGTCGTATGTGAGCCGTCAGCCACGCAGGGCACGCTTCTCCAACATCGACATGATGGTGAAATATGACTACATCGGATTGCGACATCTTGTCACCCAAGGTTGCATCTTCGACCCGGAACTTCTCTATGACCGTTTCCCTAATGAATTGATTCCGTATGATTATGACGCATATTTCGCCTCGCCCTCCACTTTTGAGATGGTTGTCACAAACTGCAATACGGGCAGGGCTGAATACCTTACAGAGAAGTCGGGCAACCGCCAGCGTCTTCTGGACATTTGTCGTGCCAGCAGCAGCCTTCCCTATGTCAGCAAGGTGATTGATGTTGACGGTCAGCCATACCTTGATGGCGGCATTGTTGACAGTATCCCCGTACAGCGTGCCATTGACATGGGTCACGAGCGTAACGTCTTGGTACTCACACGCAATCGTGGCTTTCGCAACACGTCACGTGACCGCAAGATTCCCAAGTTCATATACAAGAATTATCCCCGTCTGCGGGTTACGCTGAGCAGGCGCATAGCCGAATATAACCGCCAGCTGCAGATGGTGGAGGATATGGAAGACAGGGGAGTGGTGGATGTAATACGTCCGTTGCGCCCGATGGACGTGGACAGGATGGAAAAGGACGAGAAAAAGCTGGAGGCTCTCTACGAAGAAGGCTTCATGCTTGGTGAGGAGTTTTGTAAGTTGAAAGTTGAAAATTGAAGGTTGAAAATTAGGCACGGATTAACACGGCTTTTAAAAAAGACACTGCTTGGGCTGCGCAATGGGTGTGGGCTTATTTTGCTCAATTCTATACTAAAGATATCTATGCGGAGCCAAAGCCGTGTCTTTTTTAAAGCCGTGTTTTTCCGTGCCAACAAATAAAGTGTTGAAAGTTGAATATAATTCTTCAATCTTCCAAAAGGTCTGGCCTCAGCAATTTCGTGCGCTCCATGGCCTGGTCCATTTCCCACTGCTTTATCTTGGCCTCATTGCCGCTGAGCAGGATATCTGGCACCTTCCATCCCTTATAGTCGGCAGGGCGTGTGTATATGGGAGCCGAAAGCAGGTCGTCCTGGAAACAGTCGGACAGTGCGCTCTGCTCGTCGCCAATCACTCCCGGAACTACTCTCACTATGGCATCCGCCATCACCGCTGCAGCCAACTCGCCTCCTGTGAGCACATAGTCGCCTATGCTTATCTCACGTGTGATAAGGTGCTCGCGTATCCTGTGATCAATCCCCTTATAGTGACCACATAATATAATAAGGTTGCCTTTGAGCGAAAGGTCGTTTGCCACGTGCTGTGTGAATTGCTCGCCGTCGGGCGAAGTGTAAATCACCTCGTCGTATTCCCTTTCCGCCTTCAGCGCCGATATGCAGCGGTCTATCGGTTCGCACTGCATCACCATACCAGCAAATCCGCCGTATGGATAGTCATCCACCCTGCGCCATTTGTCGAGAGTGTAGTCGCGGAGGTTGTGCAGATGAATCTCCGCAAGTCCTTTTTTCTGTGCCCTTGCGAGTATCGACTCGTTGATGAATCCCTCAATCATTTCGGGCAAAACTGATATAATATCTATTCTCATGGCTGCAAAATTACTGCTTTTTATCCGAATATCGGCATTTTTTTGCAAAATATTGGTGATTTTTCATAAAAAGTTTTGTTGATTGCCATATTTTTAGTATTTTTGTAGCCACATAACAGCAGAATAAGCTGACAAAACACTTATAACAACAATAAGATATGAACACATCGGCAATTAATTTACAAGCAGAAAAAATGGCATTGATTGACTTAATCAACAGTGTCAATAGTGCATCTGTTATAGAATCTTTGAAGCGGTCATTTGAACGAATCCTTGCAACAGCACGTGATAAGGATTCTGAGGAATACATTAGCAAGGATGAAATCCTTGATGGAATACGCATCTCGCTAATGGAAGTCAAAAAGTCACGAGAAAAAGGACTAAAATTAATGGACGCAAGACAGCTGCTGAATGAACTATGAGATTATAGCTTCCAGGCTATTTGCAAAAGAACTCAAAAGACTTGGAAAGAAATATAAATCATTGAAGAATGATTATGGATTGTTGCTGGACAGATTAGAGATGAACCCTTATGAGGGTATAGATCTTGGACATGGACTACGCAAAGTCAGAATGGCAATATCCGCAAAGAATAAAGGAAAGAGTCATGGAGCGCGTATCATTACATTCAACGTTTTGATTGATGAAAACAGCGGAACTATCCACTTGCTTTACATCTATGATAAAGAAGAACGTTCAACTATATCAAAAGAAGAAATATCTGAAATATTAAAAGAGCTTGGACTTTAAAAATATGGCATGGTACAGTAAATACCTCTCGATATATGAAAAGCCCTTCAGCGAAGTACCCGAAGAAGTGATACGTTCAACTCGCGAAAGGCTGGCAGCACTGCAGAGCGATGCTCCGTTAGTGTCGATAGTAGTCATTGCGTATAACGAGGGAAAACGACTTGCCTCCTGCCTATGGTCGCTTAGTGACCTAAGTACAACTTATCCCTTAGAGATACTTGGAGTGAATAATAACTCAAAGGACGATACTGAAGAGGTGTATAAGGCCTTCGGTGTGAAATATTTCAACGAGACTCGCCTGAGTCCAGGCTTCGCCCGCCAGTGCGGATTGGATAATTCCCGTGGGAAATACCATTTCTTCATAGATGCCGACACCTTCTATCCTCCTCACTATGTAGATACGATGATGCAGACATTGCAGAAATCCGGAGTGTCATGTGTCGGTGGATTTTGGAGTTATTATCCCGACGAGAATCACTCCGCCTTCGGACTTTGGCTCTTTGAGCTAATCCGCGACACATTCCTGTATATCCAGCACTTCAAGCGTCCCGAGCTTTGCATCCGCGGAATGACCTTCGCCTTCAATGCCGACTATGCCCGCAAGGAGAAAATCCGCACCGACATCCGCCGTGGCGAAGACGGTTCGCTTGCCCTCTCGCTCAAGAAATACGGCCGCATAGCCTTCGTGCATAACCGCAAGGCACGCCCAGTGACAGGCTATGGTACATTGGGCAGCGGCAACCTTTTCAGCAGCCTCCTGTATAGGGCAAGAGTTCAGCTGAATGGCATCAGCCGCATCTTCTTCAAGAAGGAGAAGTATGAAGATTCGGAAGAGAATCTAATAAAACCAAATAATTAGTTATGACACAAACAAAGATTTCCATAATAATTCCAGTGTATAACGTTGAGCAATATGTCAGACAGTGCCTGGAATCGGTGATTTGTCAAACGATAGACCATTCACTCTTGGAGTGTATAATAGTCAACGACTGCACTCCTGACAAATCTATGGATATTGTGAGTGAGATAGTAGATAAATATAAGAAAGGTGACGGTTTAATGCACTTTATACTATTGGACCACGAAAAGAACAAAGGCCTATCTGCAAGCAGGAATACAGGAATGAGAAAAGCGACAGGAGAGTTTATCTATTTTCTCGATTCAGACGATTATCTTTATCCTGACTCACTTAAGGTTTTGATGAACTATCATCAGCAAGAGCCTGAGGCGGATTTGATAATGGGAAACCATTATGATGACCTAAACACTACTAATTATTATAAAATTAAGAATGTCAAAATCATTAGAAATAAAAACCTGCTCTATTTTGGCAAAACAAAAAAGATATCGGCTTGGAACAGTCTTGTAAGTAGAAAAGTCTTGGTGGACAATAATATTGAGTTTGTTGATGGGATATATTTTGAGGACAATGTATTCAACTATCAGCTGATTCCTGTCATTAAGTGTGCCGTTGTTGCACCTGAGACAACATATTTCTATAGGAAGAATGCCAAAGGGATAATGTTGGCGGCTCCCAAGGAAAAAGTTGAGAAAGTGGTAAACGACTATCGACTGATACTAACATTGTTTTTGGAAAATCTTAATTGCAACTGCTATGTTGGCAAAAGCATAGCGATACTCGACAAGAGTATGGTGCTAACAGACATCATAAATCATAATGTAAATATATTATACAATTTGGACTGTGTGAACAAGCAATTGAAAGCATTGCGTAAACGTGTAGTCTTGTCACATCTATCTCATGCAAGATTCTTCTTGCTGATATTGTCGATGCTGATGTTTCCGCCATTTAATGGTCTTACAAAATTCAGATGGTTCAGACATCATTACGAGACCATTGTCTTGGCGTTTGCACGATGCGCCATATATTGGGACAAAGTATTGTCAGTTAGAAAATAATACATATTTATCTATAATCTAATAGAATTAAACAAGAAACTCAATGATACATATTGCATGTTGCTCAAACGAGAAGATGGCTCCAATGTTTGGAGTTGTGATGACATCAGTTGGCGTAAACGTCAAGTCTGACGATGTCATGTTGTATCTTCTGCATAATGGTTTGAAAGTCAAGACTATCAAAAGATTGAATGAAATATCAAGGAGATACAATGTAAGCCTTAGGCTAATGGAAATTGATTCTAACATTCTGAAACACTGTCCAGTAGATGCAAATATACATTATGCCGACATAATGATGTATGCGAGATTGCTCTTGCCGACAATGTTGCCCGATTTGGATAAGGTAATCTATTTGGATTGCGACCTCGTTGTCAATAGCGACTTGAAAGAATTGTGGGACTTCGACGTAAATGGTGTAGCAGTAGCCATGGCACCCGACCATCTGTATAAAGACGCGACAACATTAGAACGTCTGAAAATGACGAACGGCGAATACCTTAATTCCGGCGTAATCGTAATGAATCTTGAATATTGGAGAAAACATAATGTGCAAAATCGGGTGTTGGCCTTCATTGAAGAAAATGGAAAGCAATTAATCTATTTCGACCAAGATGCCTTGAATGTTACGCTTCAGAATGAGAGAAGGAAGCTGCCAATAAAATATGACTACACACCATACCATCTTTTCCGGAATCTGGACAATTTCCCTTCGGAAATCAATGAAGAAATTTGCAAAGCAAGAACAGCTCCCACAATATTCCACTATATGGGTCCCACAAAGCCATGGTCATTGGGCAGTTATGTTCCTGGCAAAGAACTGTTTAAAAAATACCAAAGACTTTCGGGATAGAGGCATTATGTTGTAAACAAACTTCTTTTCAAAAGGATTCTTTATACCTTGATTCCCAATATGAAAACAAAATGTTGGGAAAACAAGACCTATATTGAAGGTTGGGAAAGATTATATAAAAACTGAGAGTTATGAAAGAAGTATCAATTATCATACCAATTTATAATGTAGAGAAGTACGTGGCAGAATGTCTGAATTCTGTCATCAGTCAGACTTATGGCCATTCCAAGATAGAGTGCATAATAGTTGATGACTGTACTCCAGACAGTTCGATGGATATTGTTAAGGAGATAATTGAAAACTATAAGGGTGAAATGACATTTGTACTCCATAGACATGAGCAAAATCAAGGACTGTCGGCAGCAAGAAACTCAGGAATCGATATTGCCACAGGTGATTATCTGTATTTTATGGATTCAGATGACTATATATATCCAAATGCAATAGAACTGTTGATGAAAGCCTACTATGAAAACCCTGATGCTGAAATAATTTCAGGTAATACATATGATGAATTTCATGGTTATAATATTTTCAATGTTAGCGATAAAAGAATTAATTAATTTGAAATTATGAAAATATTATTCCTTGTATATCACGGTTTCTCTGCCGAGAGTGGAATTAGCAAGAAAATTCACTATCAAGTGAAGGGATTACGGCAGAATGGACATGAAGTCCATCTCTGTTATTACGACTTCGACCCTAAAGGCAACCGTTGTCGGTATGTTGACGGAAATGTTATTGCAAACTACGGTAAGGGCTTTTTGGCTGCCATACGTTCACGAATTGAATATGGTTGTATATATGACTTTTGTGTGAAGAATGGCATTGATATGGTATATGCCCGCAGTTTCATGAATGCAAGCCCTGTTCTTGTCCGTCTTTTTGATAAGCTCAAAAGAGCAGGAATAAAATGCGTAACAGAGATTCCTACCTATCCCTACGATACAGAGTTCAAGGGCTATCCGCTGAAATACAAGATTCCGCTTTATATCGACAAAGTGTTCAGAAAGGCTCTTGCTGCAAAGATGTATGCCATCGTGACATTCTCAAACGAGAAGACCATATTTGGTAAGAGAACAATATGTATAAGCAACGGTATTGACCTTGACAGTATTCCTCTGCATAATCCTCAGAAACAGAAAGACATTCACCTTATTGCCGTTGCCGAGATTCACTATTGGCATGGCTTTGACCGACTTGTTGCAGGCATGGGAGAATACTATAAGCAGACCCCTGAAGGACGTAAAGTGTATTTCCATGTAGTCGGTTGGGAGGACGACAGGGGAACAACAAGCAACGGCTATCTCACCATAGAACAAACGGCAAGGAAATATGGCATTGAGAACTTCGTCATCAACCACGGGAAACTCTTTGGCGAACAGCTTGACGAAGTTTTCAACCTATGCACATTTGCCATTGGAAGCCTTGGGCGACACAGAAGCGGAATAACGGAAATAAAGACACTGAAAAACCGTGAATATGCCGCACGTGGCATCTCGTTCATTTATTCCGAGAACGACAGCGACTTCGACGACAAGCCATACGTATTAAAGGCACCTGCCGACGAGTCACCAATAAACATACAAGAGATAATTGACTATATCGATAAACATGACTTCAAACCATCAGAAATTAGAAATACGGTGGAGCATCTGTCGTGGAAACACCAAATGGAAGAAATCATCAAAAAAATGTAAATCATTAGATATGAAACCTTTACTTTCAATAATTATTCCGCTCTACAATTGCGAGAAATACATCAATCAATGTCTTGACAGCATAATCCTCCAAGATCTTGAAAAAAACAATTATGAGGTCATCATAATTGATGACGGAAGCACCGACAACAGCTTTACCATAGCCAAAGCCTACTCAGACCGTAACGATAATATTAGGGTCGTAAAACAAGAAAACCAAGGAGTGGCATGCACTCGAAACAATGCTATTGAAATTGCGTCCGGCAAATATATAGCATTTGTGGATGCTGACGATATGATTGTGGAAGGCAGCTTACTGACACTGGTTGATATTGCGGTCAACAACGATGCGGAGATAGTGAAAGCCGCGCATCTTGAAGTGTCACAAGATGCTGTATATGAGGAATATAATGGCAGGACTGATAGTAAACCTTCAATAGAAGTGATGACTGGCGAGGAAGCTATAGTAAAGGTGACAAAACTAAAAGAGGGCTATTGTTGGGGGTACCTTATTTCACGAGAACTGATAATGGAAAACAACCTTCGTTTTCCTCCAAAGGTTTCGTTCATGGAGGATTGGGCATTCATAACACAGGCTCTGCTTATGTGTAAGACTTTCGTAAATACTAATGTTCTATACTATCTCTACCGTCGCAACGTCACCTCATGTGTAGCTAATATGTCAACTGATAAGCTATTGCTTGGCTGCCAATCTCTCGATATAGTGGTTACGGCAGCCAAGCAAGCTGATGGAGCTGTAAAAAGAAAACTTATGGACAATGTTTGTGTTAACATCAATATTGTCCTATGGTACACTATCCACTATAGGCGAATATTTCGAAACAGGAAAGACATAGTCAAAAGACTCCTTCAGTTGATAAGAGTTGTGGAGATGCGGTATGTTCCCCAAAACCTCATTCCATTTAGGCTATTCCCTAACCTGTATGTTCTATTCCGTCATTTATTGGCATCAAGGAAATATTAAACATAGTTAGCAATCTTCTCGAAAAATTCCACCCACTGAGGCATAA